>NZ_JBEXLL010000089.1:0-24281 GCF_040609955.1 Nocardia sp. NPDC004568 | reverse complement strand
GCCGCGATCTGGCACAACCACACGATCGGCGCACCGGTCACCCGGTCACTGATCGCCTACGACCATTGACCAGGGTTTGGACTTACTCGTCTAGCCGGGACGCACGGAACCGGAGGCATTCGCGCCTCCGACCGGGCCGGTCGAGGTGTCGACTTGTGTCGGCGACTCGGGCAATGCCGTGGGGTACGAAGCCGAGACCGGACATTGCGTCGCCGTCCGCACTGCCCTCGGCCGGACCCACGGCAACGTCCGGGCCGAGCTGCTACCCGTCATCCGCACTGCCCTCGGCGACGTGGTGGAGTCGGCGCCGACCCCGCAAGTACCCGGGTTCGGATACGAAGCGCGTCCGTTCGGCTCTACGGTGTGCCGGACCCTTCCGCGTCGGCCGGTCGTCGCTGGGCCGGTGGGCGGATTCCGGAGTACCAGTCGAGCAGGGCGGGGTCGTCGACGGCGCTGCGCTCCACCACGCGCGCCGGGTCGGCGCCCTGGAACAGGCGTTTGATGGGGACCTCGAGTTTCTTGCCGGTCCTGGTGTGCGGGACCGCCGGGGCGAGCAGGATCTCGTCGGGGACGTGGCGCGGCGAGACCTCGGTGCGGATCACCTCGTTGATGCGGCCGCGCAGTGCGTCGGTGAGTTCGGCGCCGGGAGCCAGGACCACGAACAGCGGCATCCAATACCCGCCGTCGGGTTGTTCCGCCCCGATGACCAGCGCTTCGGCTACCTCGGGGAGCCGCTCGACCGCCTGGTAGATATCAGCGCTACCCATCCGGATACCGTGCCGGTTGAGGGTCGAGTCGGACCGGCCGTGCACGACCACACTGCCGCGGCCGGTGCGGGTGATCCAATCACCGTGCCGCCACACGCCGGGGTAGGCGTCGAAATAGGCGTCGTGGTAGCGGGCGCCGTCGGGGTCGCGCCAGAAACGGATCGGCATGGACGGCATGGGGGCGGTGATCACCAGCTCGCCCACCTCCCCGCGGATCGACTGCCCGACCTCGTCGTAGGCGTCGAGAGCGACCCCCAGATAGGGCGCCGAGAGTTCACCCGGCCAGACCGGCACGGTGGGCGCCCCGCCGGCGAACGCCGAGACGACATCGGTGCCGCCGCTGATCGAGGCCACCGGGATGTTCCCGGCGTTGTCACGCAGCCACAGCGCCGACGCCGGCGGCAGGGAAGAACCGGTGATACCGATCAGCCGCAGGGCGGACAGATCGTGATCGGTCCGTGGTACCGAACCCGCCTTCATACAGCCGAGCACGTAACCGGGACTGGTGCCCAGCACGGTGGTGCCGGTGCGCGCGGTGATCTCCCAGAGCGTATCCGGCCGGGGATGGGCCGGGCTGCCGTCGTAGCAGACGATGGTCGCCCCGGCGAGCAGCCCGGCGACCTGGAAGTTCCACATCATCCAGCTCGGGCTGGTGTACCAGAAGAAGGTGTCCTCGGGCCCGATATCCGATTGCAGGGCAACGGCTTTGAGGTGTTCGACCAGCACTCCGCCGTGACCGTGCACGATCCCCTTGGGCAATCCGGTGGTGCCGGAGGAGAACACTATCCACAGCGGATGCGCGAAATCGACGGTGTCGGTTTCCGGAAGCGGTGCACCGCCGGACGGATCGGCCGCGGCCGACCACGGTGTGCTGTCCGGGATCTCGACACCCAGCCGCGACACCACCACGGTGGTGCGCACGGTATCCAGACCGGCGCGCAGCGCGGCGATATCCGCGCTCTTGTCATGGGTCTTCCCGCCGTAGCGGTACCCGTCCGCGGTCACCAAAACCACGGGCTCCAACTGGCCCAGCCGATCCAGTGCCGCCTTGGCCGAATAGTCCTGCCCGCACGCGCTCCACACCGCGCCCACGGCGGCGGTGCCCAGGAACGCCACCACCGTCTCGGTGATATTCGGCAGATAGCCGACCACCCGGTCGCCGGGCCGGACACCGAGCCCGCGCAGGGTCCGGGCGAAGGCGGCCACGCCGGCCAGCAGATCCGCCCACGATGTCGCCACGACGCCGGCGCTGTCCTCGGTGACCTGCAGGATGGCCGGCCGATCGGTCCGCGCCTGCGCGATCACCCGATCCACATAGTTCAGGGTGGTCCCGGGAAACCAGCGCGTCCCGGGCATCTCCGGACAGGGCAGCACCTCACCGGCGACGGTTCCGAGCCCGAAATACTCCCATACCGCCAGCCAGAACTCGGCCAGATTGTCCACCGACCAGCGCCACAGTGCGTGGTAGTCGGGCAGTTCCGCACCGGAACGCGCGGCGACGAAGCGGGCGAAATCGGTAATCCGCGCGTCGGCGATATCCCGTTCGGTCGGTACCCACTGAGGTTCCACCGGCGAAAACCCTTCTGTGTTGATGGCGGCGCCTCCGGCGCCGCGGGTCGGGGCCCTGTGACCCCGATTCTTCACTCCGCCGCTCAGTCGCTGCGCTCCTTCGCTCTGTCGCTCCAGAATCGGGGGCGGGCCCCGACCGTGGAGGTAGACCGTCCGGAGTAGACGGAAGGTGCGTACGGTCGTGCGCCTCGACCGGCGTGGGGAGGTTCACGTCACTGTAAGTGCTCGAGGGTCAGCGGTCTCTGGATTGTCGGCTGCACACGCTCAGTCGCTGCGCTCCTTCGCTCTGTCGCTCCAGAATCGGGGGCGGGCCCCGACCGTGAACGCCGACTCCCCGGAGAGGGACTGGGTTTCATTCCGGGCTGCGTCGAAGGAGTTGTTCGGCATGACGGAGCAGGGGCGCGTCCACCATTCTGCCTTCGTAGGCGAAGACTCCGCGATGGTTCGGGGCGGCGGCCAATACGCCACGGGCCCAGTCGAGTTCTTCGGGCGACGGGGCGTAGGCGGCGCGGATGACCGGGAGCTGGGCGGGATGGATGGCGACCTTGATATCGAAGCCCACCGCCACCGCGTCCTCCGCCTCGGCGCGCAGGCCGTCGAGGTCGCGGATGTTCAGGTACACCATGTCCAGAGCCAGCCGCCGATGGGCCTTGGCGGCCAGCAGCCCGGCGCTGCGTAGGTGTCGCGCCACATCGCGGTAGCTGCCGTCGGCGCGGCGGGTGCCGGTACCGCCCATGGCGGCTACCAGGTCTTCCACGCCGCACATCACGCCGCGGGTGTTGGGCGCGGCGGCGATCTCCTGGACGGCCAGCGCGCCCAGCGGGGATTCGATCAGGGCGAAGACCTGGTAGTCGCCGAGACCGGTCACCTGGTGGGCGGATTCGGTTTTCGGCAGCATGACCAGCCGGTATCCGGTGCGCCGCAGGGCTTCCAGGTCGAGTTCGTGGTCGGGGGTGCCGGCCGGATTCACTCGGACCACGGTGGTCGCCGGGTCGAGCGGAGTCTGCACGAGGGCGACGCGGGCGGCGGGTTTGTCGGCGGGGGCGACACCGTCCTCCAGGTCCAGGATCACCACATCGGCGGCGTCGGCGGCTTTGCGGTAGCGCTCGGGGCGATCCGCGGGGCAGAACAGCCATGCCGGGCCCGTGGATTGCCAGGTGGCGCCCGCGCTGTACCGATCGGTCACTGCCGGTACCCCCTCGAGGTGTTGTCGTCGCCGCTCACGGCCGCTCTTCCGACGGGCGCAACCGGATCAGCGCGTTGCGTACGGCCACCCCGACCACGGTGCCGTGCTGATTACGGGCGACATGGCGGAAGGTGACCACGCCCTGACCCGGCCGGCTCTTCGATTCCCGTTTGTCGAGCACGACGGTCTCGGTGTACACGGTGTCGCCGTGGAACAGCGGTGCCGGGAACTCGACCTCCTCGAAGCCGAGGTTGGCGACCGTGGTGCCCTGGGTCAGATGCGCCACCGCCTGCCCGATCATGGTGCCCAGCGTGAACAGGGAATTCACCAGCCGCTCGTGGAACGGCTCCTGGGCATCGCTGAAGGCTTTGTCGATGTGCAGGCCCTGGGTGTTCATTGTGAGGGTGCTGAACAGGACATTGTCGGTTTCGGTCATGGTGCGGCCGGGACGGTGCTCGTAGAGCACTCCGGTCTCCAACTCCTCGAACCACAGACCGGTCTGCACCACTCGTTTCAGGCCGGAGATGTCGTGGTCGACGTCCTTGGTGATCTTCTCGCCGCTCACAGGCCGAGCTCCCGTCCGATCAGCATGAGTTGTACTTCCGTGGTGCCCTCACCGATTTCGAGGATCTTGCTGTCCCGGTAGTGCCGGGCCACCGGGTATTCGTTCATGAATCCGTAGCCGCCGAAGATCTGGGTGGCGTCGCGCGCGTTGTCCATGGCGGCCTCGCTGGCCACCAGTTTCGCGATGGAAGCCTGCTTCTTGAACGGTTTCCCGGACAGCATGAGCGCGGCGGCGTCGTAGTAGCAGGTGCGCGCGGTATGGGCGCGCGCCTCCATCCGGGCGATCTTGAACGCGATCGCCTGGTTGCTCCCGATCGTCTTCCCGAACGCTTCCCGCTCCCCGGCGTAACGCACACATTCGTCCACACAACCCTGCGCCGCCCCGACCGACAGTGCGGCGATGGCGATCCGGCCCTCGTCGAGGATGCGCAGGAAGTTGGCGTAGCCGCGACCGCGTTCGCCGAGCAGGTTCTCCCTGGGGACCCGGACATCGTCGAAGGTGAGCGGATGGGTGTCCGAGGCGTTCCAACCGACCTTGTTGTAGGCGGGTTCGGCGGTGAACCCGGGAGTGTCCGCGGGCACCAGGATGGTGGAGATCTCCTTCTTGCCCCCGGTCTGTCCGGTCACCGCCGTCACCGTCACCAGGGCGGTGATATCGGTGCCGGAGTTGGTGATGAACTGTTTGCTGCCGTTGATCACCCAGCTGTCGCCGTCTTCGACCGCGGTGGTGCGGGTGCCGCCGGCGTCGCTGCCGGCGCCCGGCTCGGTGAGCCCGAACGCGCCGAGATTCTGGCCGCTCGCCAGCCGCGGCAGCCACTCCTGCTTCTGTTTCTCGTCGCCGAAGCGGTAGATCGGCATGGCGCCGAGCGAGACCCCGGCCTCCAGGGTGATGGCCACGCTCTGGTCGATCTTGCCGAGTTCCTCGAGGGCCAGACAGAGGGCGAAATAGTCACCGCCCATCCCGCCGTACTCCTCGGGGAAAGGCAGGCCGAACAGGCCCATCTTCGCCATCCCGGCGACGACTTCGTACGGGAAACTGTGCTCGGCATCGTGTGTCGCCGCCACGGGGGCGACCACCTGGTTCGCGAAATCCCGGACGGTCAGTGCCAGGTCGCGGTAGTGCTCGGGCAGCGTGCCGGTGGACAGGAAATCGGTCACCTGTGCCTCTTCTCGTTCTCGGGGTGGATTCGCCGGGACCCGGGCCGGATCAACTCGCGGCGGGTTCGGCTGCGGTATCGGCCGGTTCGCCGGCCGGGGGCGCGGGTTCCGGATGCACCCGCGCGAGCACTTCGTCCAACCGCACCGGCGCGCCCGCCGCGACGAGTATCTCGACGGTGCCGGCCAGCGGCGCGGTCAGCGAATGCTCCATCTTCATGGCCTCGATCACCAGGATCGGGTCACCGGCGGCCACCGGTTTCCCGGTTTCCGCCGTCACGGCGAGCACCGTTCCCGGCATGGGACTGCGGATCTCCGCGTCGTGCGCGGCGGCGTCGCCGGCGCGCACCGATTCCTCGGCGAGTTCCCGCAGCAGGGCCGGCCCGGACGCCCCGGCGACCCAGATCGCCCCGTCGGATTCCGCCACCCGGTAGTCGCGGCGTATCCCGTCGAGCGTGAGGGTCACCGTGTGGACCACGGTCCCGGCGGGCAGGCCGGCGGCACCGTCTCGGCCGAGCGCGGCAGCGGCCTTCGCGGGTTCACCGTCTTCGATCCGCACCTCGGCGGACTCCGGGGTGCCGGTGAGGTCGACGTGCACCACTCGTTCGCCGTCCGCCAGCCGGATCCGTATCGGCGCCGGTGCCCCGAGCCGCCAGCCGTCGGGACGGTCCCACGGATCCGCGGGGCCCGTCGGCCAGCGGCGCAGCCACCGGTACACGGCCGCGGCCGTGAAAACATCGTCGGTGACCGGCGGCGCACGGAAGTCACCGGCCCGCCGGTCCAGCAGCGCGGTGTCCAGCCGGCCCGCCGCCACATCCGGGTCGGCCAACAGGAACCGCAGGAAGTCGATATTCGTCCGGACCCCGAGCAGCACCGTCTCGGCGAGGGCACGGTCCAGCGTGGCCAGCGCCGACTCCCGGTCGGGACCGTGCGCGACGACCTTGGCGAGCATCGGGTCGTAGTCGCTGCCCACCACCGTGCCGACCGCGAGCCCGGAATCGACCCGGACCCCCGGGCCGCCGGGTTCCGCCAGATCCAGCACGGTGCCGCCGGTGGGCAGGAAATCGCGGGCCGGATCCTCGGCGTACACCCGGGCCTCGACAGCATGGCCGTGCAACCGGATGTCGTCCTGTCGCAGCCGGATCCGCTGCCCCGCCGCGATCCGGACCTGGCATTCCACCAGGTCGAAGCCGGTGATCATCTCGGTGACCGGATGTTCCACCTGCAGGCGGGTGTTCATCTCCATGAAGAAGAATTCGTCGGGCCGGTCGGCGGAGACGATGAACTCCACCGTGCCCGCGCCCACATAGTCGACACTGCGCGCGGTGGCGCAGGCGGCGGCGCCGATCCGGGCGCGGGTGGCGGGGTCGAGCAGGGGCGAGGGTGCTTCCTCGATCACCTTCTGGTGGCGGCGTTGCAGGCTGCATTCGCGTTCGCCGAGATGCAGCACGGTGCCGTGGGTGTCGGCCACGATCTGCACCTCGATATGGCGGGGCCGGGTGACGAAACGTTCCAGGAACAGGGTGTCGTCACCGAACGCCGCCGCGGCCTCCCGCCGGGCACTGACCAGTGCGCCGGGCAGCGCGGCGGGCTCGTCGACGCGGCGCATACCCTTACCGCCACCGCCCGCGGACGGTTTGACCAGCACCGGGAAACCGATATCGGCGGCGGCCGCGACGAGTTGCTCGTCGGTCAGGCCGGGTTCGGCGATCCCGGGCACCACCGGGACACCGGACGCGGCGACCGTGGTCTTCGCGGTGATCTTGTCGCCCATGATCTCGATCGCGGCGGCGGGCGGGCCCAGGAAGACGATTCCGGCGGCGTGCAGCGCGGCGGCGAAACCGGCGTTCTCGGAGAGGAATCCATAACCGGGATGGACCGCACCGGCACCGGTGCGGCGGGCGGCGTCGACGATGCGGTCGATGTTCAGATAGCTGTCCCGGGCCGCGGCCGGACCGAGCCGGACCGCGATATCCGCGGCCCGGACATGCGCGGCGTGGGCGTCGGCGTCGCTGTACACCGCGACCGAGCGCAGGCCCATGGTCCGCAGTGTCCGGATGACGCGCACCGCGATCTCGCCGCGGTTGGCCACCAGCACGGTGTCGAAGGGCAGGGGGTGATTCGAATTCAGCATGGTGCTCACATCCGGAAGACGCCGTAGGAGACCGGTTCCAGCGGCGCCTGCGCGCACACCGAGAGCGCCAGTCCGAGGACCGTGCGGGTATCGGCGGGGTCGATGACGCCGTCGTCCCAGAGCCGGGCCGTCGAGTAATAGGGATTGCCCTGCTCTTCGTACTGGCGGCGGATCGGTTCCTTGAACGCCTCCCGGTCGGCTTCGCTCCACGGCTGCCCGTTACCGTCGAGTTGCTCACCGCGCACCGTGGCCAGCACCGACGCCGCCTGCTCGCCACCCATCACCGAGATCCGGGCGTTGGGCCACATCCACAGGAAACGCGGCGAGTAGGCCCGCCCGCACATCGAGTAGTTCCCGGCCCCGTAGGACCCACCGATCACGACGGTCAGTTTGGGGACCCGCGCGCACGCCACGGCGGTCACCATCTTCGCGCCGTGTTTGGCGATACCCCCGGCCTCGTAGTCGCGGCCGACCATGAAACCGGTGATGTTCTGCAGGAACAGCAGCGGGATCGCGCGTTTGTCGCAGAGTTCGATGAAATGCGCGCCCTTCATGGCGGATTCGCTGAACAGCACGCCGTTGTTGGCCACGATGCCCACCGGATGGCCGTGGATATGGGCGAAACCGGTGACCAGGGTGGTGCCGTATTCGGCCTTGAACTCGTGGAATCCGGCGGCGCCGGATTCGTCGGCGTCGACGAGGCGGGCGATCACCTCGCGGACGTCGTAGGGGGTGCGCAGATCCGCGGGCACGATGTCGTAGAGCTCGTCGGCGGGAGCGGCGGGTTCGCGGGCGGGCTGCACCTCCCAGGCCGGGGCCGGGCGCGGGCCCAGGGTCGCCACGATCCGGCGGACCGTGCGCAAGGCGTCGCGGTCGTCGTCGGCCAGATGATCGGTGACCCCGGACGTCCGGGAATGCAGGGCGCCGCCGCCCAGTTCCTCCGCGGTCACCACTTCACCCGTGGCCGCCTTCACCAGGGGCGGGCCGCCCAGGAAGATCGTGCCCTGGTCGCGCACGATCACCGCTTCGTCGCTCATGGCCGGCACGTAGGCGCCGCCCGCGGTGCACGACCCCATGACCGCGGCGATCTGGGCTATACCCCGGGCGCTCAGGGTGGCCTGGTTGTAGAAGATACGACCGAAATGTTCCCGGTCGGGGAACACCTCGTCCTGTTCGGGCAGGTAGGCGCCCCCGGAGTCCACCAGGTACACACACGGCAGGTTGTTGTGCAGCGCCACTTCCTGGGCGCGTAGATGTTTCTTCACGGTGACCGGGTAGTAGGTGCCGCCCTTGACCGTGGCGTCGTTGGCCACGATCACACATTCCCGGCCGGAGACCCGCCCGATCCCGGTGATGATGCCCGCCCCCGGGGAGTCGCCGCCGTACATCCCGTCGGCGGCCAGCGGGGACAACTCCAGGAACGGGCTGCCGGGATCCAGTAGCTGGTCCACCCGGTCGCGGGGCAGGAGTTTGCCGCGGGCGATATGACGCTGCCGGGCCTTCTCCGGACCACCGCGGGCGGTCTCGGCGAGGCGCCGGCGTAACTGGTCGGCCAGGGCGAGGTTCGCGCTCCGGTTGTCGGAGCCGGGCCGGGTTGCGGGCGCTGGGCTCGCGGTGCGGGTCATCGCGTCATCCTGACATCCGAGTTAATCGCTGATAACTGGAATTGAGGTTAATCTTGACTAACCGACTTGTCCAGAGCTTATGAGAGGAGTGCCGGTGACCAGTGCCGATTCTGCCACCCCGACCCGGCGCGAACTGCTGAAACAGCAGCGGCGCGGTCAGCTGCTCGTCGCCGGGGCGCGGCTCATCGCCGAACGCGGATACCTCGGTATGCGCCTGGATGATCTCGGCGCGGCGGTCGGGATCAGCGGTCCCGCGGTGTACCGGCACTTCCCCAACAAAGAGGCGCTGCTCGTCGAACTGCTGGTAGGGATCAGCCGCCGGTTGCTGGACGGTGGCAGCGCCGTCGCCGCCGCCGCGGAGGGACCCCGGCAGGCGCTGGCCGGACTGGTGGAATTCCACCTCGACTTCGCCCTCGGCGAACCCGAACTCATTCGCATCCAGGACCGCGACCTCGACAATGTGCCGTTACCCGCCCGCCGCGAGATCCGGCGCACCCAGCGCCGCTATGTGGAGGTGTGGGTCGGGGTGCTGTGCGAGATGACGCCCGGCCTCACCGAGGAGGCCGCCCGGATACAGGCCCATGCGGTGTTCGGCCTGCTCAACTCCACCCCGCACAGTGCCGCCCCGGCCCGGGACCGCAGCCGCGCCGTACTGCGCTCGATGGCCCTCGCCGCACTCACCGGTCCCGCACCGGATTGAGTGATCCGTGCTGAAGACCGAGCTCGTGTGCCAGCCGCTTTTGTCCGATTGGCCGCCTGCTGACCACTGGTCATAGAGTCGCCGCATGACCGAGCAGCGGTCCAACCCGCATGACGCGTATTTCCGCAAAGTGATGTCCCGACCCACCAATGCCGCCTCCGAACTCCGCGCCGCGCTACCGGAAGCGATCAGCACGCGCCTGGACTGGACCGCTCTACAGTTGCAGCCGGGCAGCTTCGTGCATTCCGACCTACGCAACCGCTTCAGCGACCTGCTGTTCCGCACCCGGCTCGACGGGAATCCCGTCTACGTGTATCTGCTGATGGAACACCAATCCAGCAGCGACCGGTTCATGGCCTTCCGCATGCTCGAATACATGGTCGCCATCTGGCGCCAGCACCTCATCGACAACGAAAAATCCAAAACTCTGCCCGTGATCATCCCGTTGGTCGTGCACAACGCCGCCGATGGCATCCGCTGGTCGCCGGCGCACCCCACCGAACTCGCCGACCTGCTCGATGTCGACCCTGCCGCCCGCGAGGCCCTCGGTCCTCACCTCCCACGGCTGCGGTTCCTGCTCGACGATATCGCCGTGCTCGACCTCGCCGCCCTGCGTGAACGCGACCTCACCCCCGCGGCCAGGGTCCTCCTGGTTCTGCAGCGCATCGCACCGAGAAACGGTCGGCTGGGAGACGATATGCTGGACTGGCTCGAAGACCTCCGCGCCCTCGACACCGGCCCGGATTCACTCGGCGATTACCTGACAGTCCTGACCTACATCATGACGGTCGGTGAGACCGCCGAGGCCGACCTCGCGGCGGTCTTCGAACGGCTCGGCCCACGAGCGAAGGAGGCGATAGTGACCACAGCAGAAATCATCGAAGCACGCGGTGAAGCACGCGGCGAAGCACGCGGCGAAGCACGTGGCCGTGCCGAGGCGCTACTCGAGTTGCTGACTGCGAAATTCGGGCCGGTGCCTGATGCGGTGGCCGACCGTATCCGCTCGGCCGACGCCGCCCGGGTCCGCGTCTGGACGGCTCGGGTGCTGACCGCCACCACCCTCGACGAACTGTTCGCCTGAACTCGAGCATCGCTACGCGGCCGATCTGTGGCGGCCGAGGATGACACCGGGGCGCAGGATCGTGGTACGCCCCGGTCCGAAGGTTTCGGCGACGGCTCGCTCGCAGCCGGCCTTGCCGAACCCGTGAGTCGACGGTCCGGGGTCACCGTCATCAGGATGTGTGCGGTCACCGCGCACACTGGCCACCCCCTCGACATCGGTTCCGGTACGGCCACGTCGGAAGGTGGTCACTTCCCGCCCTTGTGCCACCGCTCGTCCGGCGATCTCGCGGCCGAGAAACCAGGAACCGCCCAAGATGAGAAGTCGCGTCACCCTTCCATTGTGGCTCGCCGGTCACGCGGCGAGCCGACAGTGCCGCGACCGTTCCAGAGGAAGAGCGGGACCTGGTCGGACACAGCGATCCCGTACCGGGCTCGTCACGGGCCGGAGTGCGATCAGAATTCCAGTTCGGACCAGGGGATAGTGATCGGGAATGGGTGGTCGATCGTGATCGACCCCGTATCGGTCGGCGACCAAGCGCCCGCCAAGATGTAGTTGGCGCGATGCAGCACGGTGATGCCGGGCTCGGGAGGACGTACGTCGGGTACGAGGGTGTAGGCGTGGATATGAGCGATCGCGCTGCGCTGGGTCGCCAGGGTCACCGCCCGGTACCAAGGAATCCCGGCTGTCGCATAGCGGGCCTTCTTCGATTCCATGTCGGCATCCGAGTTCGACGGCGACAATACTTCGCCCACCAGTACGACCTTATCGGATCGCACATACTGGTACGGCTCGCTCACGCACTGATAGACCATGAAGTCCGGGGTGACGAAGTCCGACATACCGGTCCGGCCGAAAAACACATTGGGCTTGGTGCTCACTCGCCAGCATTGCTCAGGGTCGGCCGACATCGCCGTGCGTGCACATCGCCGCAGTCCGCTTCAGAGCAGATTGGTGAATTCTTGGTGCTCATGGGGGCCGCGTCGCAACCACACCACTCGCCCGTTCCAGAGTTCGATGCGCTCGGCGATCTCCTCGGGTAGGGTCTCGAGCTCTTCCCAGGTCATGTGCTCCGGGAGTTCGGGGCGCTCTACATCCGGCCGCGACATGGTGCCATGGTAGCCCAAGCATGCCTTTGGCCTGCGAGTTCGCTGAGGTCGCCTGATCGGGCGCTACCCGGCCGGACCCCGCTGGACGGTAGCGCCACCCTGCATGGGTGCGGCGGCAGTTGACCCTGACGCAGGGTGAACCTTTCACCATGGTCGGCATGTCTGCGAAAGTCGATCACTTCACGGTCCGTTGTGCAGCCGCCCCGGCTCGGTGGCGCGGCCCGGCGGTGGTCTCGTCCGGGCCGGTTGTGCGCCGAACCCGTGGCCCGCACCCCGCCGCGGCCGTGCGGCGGGCGCAGTCACCGCGGGTCGTCTCAACGGGCCAGTTGCAGGACGAGCGTGGCGACGACCGGGGCCAGGTAGAGCAGCGGGAACACAGCGGTCTGGTACGAGCGTGCCCGTAGCGCGGTCGCGATCGCGCCGAGGAAGTAGATGATCAGTCCGACGGCCGCCGCGCCGCCCAGTACGGGTACGGCGAATCCGGCGAGCAGGCCCAGGGCCCCGGCGCTCTTGGCCAGCGCCAGCCAATTCCACCACGACCGCGGCACACCGTACTGTTCGAGCGATTCGACTACGAACTGCTTCTTCGCGAACAGCGAGTAGCCCGAGAACCCGACCCACAGGGCGGTCAGCGTGGCGACGATGTAATAGGCGGCGTCCATGGCGAACCTCTTCTCTCCTGCCGGTGCGACCCCGGCGAACACTGTGTCGACGACACGGGCCGGCCGGGTGTGACATCGGTGCCGTGCGGCCGTCCGGAGATCGGCGCCTGCCCGGCGCGGCCGGTAGCCCGCCCGGGCCGGCCGAGGCGCACGATTGCACACGCCTTCGATGGTCCGTTCCGGCCCGACAGAGCGGTGGAGTAGGGAGACCCGGGGCATATGGGTTCCGACCCGCGGGGCCGTAGGCGAGGTAATCGGCCCGGGCCGCCCTAGGCTTATCCGTATGGCCTCACTTTCCGACCCCAAGGTGCGTGAATTCCTGAGTTACGGAACCCGAACCGCCAAAGTGGCGTTCACCGCGAGCGATGGGCGGCCGCTGGTGACGCCGGTGTGGTTCCTGCTCGACGGTGACGAGATCGTCTTCAACACCGGCAAGGAGACCGCCAAGGGGAAGGCGTTGCAGCGCGACCCCCGGGTCGCCATGGTGGTGGACCTCGAGGAGCCGCCCTACGCGGCTGTGCAGATCCAGGGCACGGTCACCCTGTCCGAGGATCCGGCCGAGTTACTGCGGTCGGCGACCGCGATCGGTGGGCGCTATATGGGCACGGCCCGCGCCGACGAGTTCGGTCGTCGCAACGGTGTCCGGGGCGAACTGCTGGTCCGGGTGCAGCCGACCAAGGTCATTGCTTTCTTCGACGCCGTGGGGGGCTGACCGGGCGGTCGTACCGGCCGCGGCTCGCCCGCATCCCGGTCGGCTACGCCCTCGGGGCCGCGGTTTACCCGGACGCTGGGCGGCGCGAAGTGTGGATCGGCGCCGCGTCGAGACGGTGGAGATCCGGCGCACAGGTGGTCGCGATCGATCCGCCGGGCGGTGCGGGCCGGGTACGCGGCGGCCGGTGCCTACACTCCCACGCATGACTGTGCACTTCATCGGAGCCGGGCCCGGCGCCGCGGATCTGCTGACCGTGCGCGCGGTGGAGTTGCTGCGACGGTGTCAGGTCTGCCTGTACCCGGGCTCATATCTGGATCCCGAGGTGCTCGCTCACTGCGCGCCGGCCACCGAACTGATCGATACCCAGCGGCTCGACCTGGACGAGATCACGGCGCATATGGTGCGTGCCACAGCCTCGGGGCACGCGGTGGGGCGGTTGTGCTCGGGTGATCCGTCTCTCTACTCCGCCCTGACCGAGCAGACGCGCCGGCTCGATGCCGCGGGCGTGCCGTGGGATATCACCCCGGGCGTGCCCGCCTACGCCGCCGCGGCGGCGCTGCTGGGTACGGAGCTGACCGTCCCCGAGGTCGCGCAGTCGGTGGTGCTCACCCGGACGCGGGCGCGGTCGACGGCGATGCCGGAGACCGAGGCACTGGCGGGGTTCGCGCGCACGCGGGCCACACTGGTGCTGCACCTGGCGATCACCCGGCTCCGGCAACTCGCGCTGGAACTCGTCGCGGACTACGGCCCGGACTGCCCGGCCGCGGTTGTCTACCGCGCGAGTCAACCGGATCAGATCGTGGTGCGCGGCACATTGGCCGATATCGCGGATCGGGTCGAGGCGGCGGGGTTGTCCCGGGCGGCGGTGATCCTGGTCGGCCGGGCGCTGGAGACCGGGATCGATTGTGGGCAATCGCACCTCTACGACCCGCTGCGTGACCGCAGCCACCTGGGCGGATGAGGGCGGGGCGGCCGCAGCGCCGGGGGAACCGCGGAAACCGCACGCTGACCGGTGGCACCGTCGTCGAACCCGGTTGGTGACACGGCTGTGCTTCGGTAGATTGGGTCGGTGGTCAGGAGTCGACGCCCGGGTGCGATGGCACAGTGGCATGGGGCACCGGGTGTGCCGGGTGGTACGGGGCACCCGATGTAACGGCTCCGGCTTCACAAACGGATAACTCCGATGGACATTTCTGCCTGAGCAAACAAGAAGTGGGCCTGGAACCGCGGTTGCCGCGCTGTCGGCGGTGCGCGTCGCAATCCGGGTGTTGACGGGAAGCGCACGCGTGCGTTCCGGAAGCGAGGTTACGGTTGGACCGGCTGGACAACGGCGGGAACGGTACGGACAGTGGCGCAGCTGCCACGGACGGGAGCCTGTTCCCCCTGTCGCCCGCGCAGCTGGGCATCTGGTATGCGCAGTACCTGGACCCGCAGGTTCCGATCAATATCGCGCAGTACGCCGAGTTGCGCGGTGAACTCGATGTCGACACCCTGAGCCGGGCCGTCGTCGCCGCCTCCTTCGAGATACGTTCCTCCTTCCTGCGCATCGTCGAACGCGACGGCGAGCCGCTGCAGTGGGTGGACTATTCGATCGCCGACCACGAGCGGGTCGGCTATGTCGATCTGCGCGAGGCCGACGATCCGGCTGCCGCTGCCCAGGAATGGATGCACACCGAGTACAGCCGTCCCCTGGACCTGACCCGGGACCGGCTGGCCGTCTTCTACGCCCTGCAGCTGGGCGACGAACACTGGTATTGGTACTCGCGCGTCCACCACATCGCGATCGACGGTCTCGGCGCGATGACCGCGGTGAACCGGGTCGCCGAGCTCTATACGGCATATCGCAACGGAACCGAGCCGGCGCCGGCCAAGGCCGCAACGCTGGGCACTCTGTACGAGCAGGAAATCGCCTATCGCGGTAGTACCCGGTTCGAGGCGGACAAGGAGTACTGGGCCGAACGCGTGACGGGACTCGAAGCGGGTAACGGTCTCGCCGGCCGGACGGCGCCACCGGCCGCACGCAAGGGAGTGCGGCGCGCGGCGTTCACCGATGACCGGCAGGCCGCGCTGGACGCGGCCCTGGCCCGGCGTGATTCCACCTCGGCCCAGGAGCTGCTGGCCGCCTTCGCCGCCTACCTGGCTCAGGTCAACGGCACCGACGAGGTGATCCTGAGCCTGCCCGTCACCGCGCGGGTCACGGCGGCCATGCGCCGCTCGGCCGGCGTGATGTCGAATATCGTGCCGCTGCGGCTGCGCGTAGGATACGGCACCACGGTGGCGGAGCTGCTGCGGCAGGTCCAGCTGGAGGTGGCCGGGGCGCTGCGCCACCAGCGCTATCGGAGCGAGGATATCCGCCGCGACGCGGGTGCGAGCACGACAACCTTCGGTCCGCTGGTCAACATCATGCTGTTCGACGACGAGATCGTCCTCGGCGAAACGGTCGGTACCCTGCAGGTGCTGACCACCGGCATCATCAACGATCTCAGTGTCAACCTCTACCAGTCGATGCGCGGCACCCGGCTGAATCTCGACTTCGAGTTCAATCCCAATCTCTACACGACCGCCGAGGCGGATAGGCACCACACGCGTTTCCTGGACTTCTTCGACCGTTTCGTCGCCGCTGGAACCGATACGGCGGTGTGGGAGCTGGACCTGCCCACCGCGGCCGAACGCACTCGGACCCTGGTGGAGTGGAACGATTCGGTGCGGGCGGTACCCGGTGTCGCCCTGCCCGATCTGCTCGCCGAGCAGGCGGCGCGTACGCCCGACGCGATCGCCGTCGCCGCCGAGGGCCGGACGCTGACCTATGCCGAGTTCACCGGCCGGGTCAATCGGCTGGCACGCCATCTGATCGAGGCCGGGGTGGGCCCGGAGACGCGGGTGGCGATCGGGATGCGCCGGTCGGCCGAATTGGTGGTGGCCGTCCACGCGGTCGTCGCCGCGGGCGGTGCGTATGTGCCGCTGGATCTGGATCATCCGGCGGAGCGGATCGACTATGTGCTCGATACCGCCGCACCGGTTTGTGTACTGACACGCGGCGAGGACGGCTTCGACGCCGCCGCACGTCCGGTCGTCGTGGTCGACGAGGTCGATCTGTCCGGGTATGCGGATACGTCACTGTCGGACGCGGATCGGCGTGCGCCGCTGCGGCCGGGCAATGCCGCCTATGTGATCTTCACGTCCGGTTCGACCGGACGTCCGAAGGGTGTGGTGGTGTCGCATGCGGCGGTGCGCAACCAGATCGCGTGGATCGTCGGTCAGTACGAGTTCACCCGCGAAGATGTGGTGTTGTTCAAGACCCCGGCGACCTTCGATGTGTCGGTGTGGGAGTTGTTCGCGCCGTTGACCGTGGGCGCGCGGATGGTCGTGGCGGAGGCCGACGGTCATCGTGATCCGGCCTATCTGGCCGCGGTCATCGCCGAGCAGCGGGTGACGGCGACGTCGTTCGTGCCGTCCATGCTGTCGGTGTTCGCCGAGAGCGTCACGGCCGATCCGCATACGCTGTCGTCGTTGCGGTTGCTGTTCGTGGCCGGTGAGGCGTTCACCGGTGATGTGGTGGCCGCGGTGCGGCGAGTCAGTGATGTGGCGCTGTACAACCTGTACGGTCCCACCGAGTTCACGGTGCATGCCACGCACGCTGTCGTTCCCGACGGCGTGGTGGGTGCGGTACCGATCGGTGGACCGGTGTGGAACGCGCGCGTCTATGTGCTGGACTCGCGCCTGCGCCCGGTCCCCCCGGAGGTGACGGGTGAGCTGTATCTGTCGGGTACGCAGCTGGCGCGAGGGTATGCGGGCCGGGCGGACCTGAGCGCCGACCGGTTCGTGGCCGACCCCTTCGGCACCGGCGAGCGGATGTATCGCACCGGCGATGTGGTGCGCTGGACCGCCACCGGCGAACTGGTGTACGTGGGCCGGTCGGATTTCCAGGTGAAGGTGCGCGGTCAGCGTATCGAGCTGGGAGAGATCGAGTCCGCGTTGCTCGAGCACGAGTCGGTGGCGCGCGCGGTGGTGACCGCGAAGTCGGATCCGCAGACCGGTGACCGGCTGGTGGGTTACGTGGTTGCCGCGCAGGCGGCGGCCGTCGACACCGACGAACTGCGTCGCCATCTGAACGATCGCTTGCCGGCCTACATGGTGCCGTCGGCGTTGATGGTGCTGAACGAGCTCCCGTTGAACGCGTCGGGCAAGCTGGATCGCCGGGCGTTGCCGGAGCCGGTGTTCGAGGCGCAGGAATTCCGGGCACCGTCGACCCCGGCCGAAGAACTGGTGGCGGGGGTGTTCGCCGAGGTTCTGGGTGTCGAGCGGGTCGGCGCCGACGCCGATTTCTTCACCCTCGGCGGCAACTCGCTGATCGCGACCCAGGCCGCGGCGCGACTGGGTAAGGCTCTCGGTGCGCGGGTGCCGGTGCGCGCGCTGTTCGAAGACTCCACGGTGGCCGGTCTGGCGAGGCGGGTAGAACAGCAGGCCGGAAGCGGCGACCGTGCGGAATTGGTGCCGCAGCCGCGGCCGACCCGGGTCGCGGACTCGGGCGAGGTCGTGAGCGCGGTACCGCTGTCGCCGGCGCAGCAGCGCATGTGGTTCCTGAACCGCTTCGACGGCGGTTCGGCGGCGTACAACATTCCACTCGCGATCCGCTTGTCCGGTGAGCTGAATGTGGACGCGATGCGGGCCGCGGTGTCGGATCTCGTTGCGCGGCACGAGGTGCTGCGCACGGTGTATCCGGAAACCGAGTCCGGCCCGGTCCAGGTGGTGTTGCCGACCGGGGACGCGGCACCTCGACTGGAGGTGCGTTCGGTCGCCGCCGCGGATGTTGTGGCGGCGGTGGGCGAGTTGGCGTCGGCCGGGTTCGATGTGACGGCCGAGGTGCCGTTGCGGGTCGAGCTGCTGCGTGTGCGGGACGCGGGCGATACCGACGAAGTATCCGGTGGCGCCGGCGAATTCGTGCTGGCGATGGTGGTGCACCATATCGCGGCCGACGGCTCCTCGGCGGGGCCGCTGACCCGGGACCTGATGACCGCCTACGCGGCTCGTTCCGTGGGTGAGGTGCCGGGTTGGGCGCCGTTGCCGGTGCAGTACGCGGATTACAGCATCTGGCAGCGTGAGTTGCTGGGTGACGAAGCCGATCCGGAGTCGATCGCGGCGCAGCAGGTCGGGTATTGGCAGTCGACGCTGGCGGGTATTCCGGATCAGTTGGATCTGCCGTCGGATCGGCCGCGTCCTGCGGTGCAGTCGTTCGCCGGTGGCCGGGTCGAGGTCGCGATCGATGCCGAGGTCCATGCGGGTTTGCAGCGGGTCGCGCAGCAGCAGAACGCGACCTTGTTCATGGTTGTGCATTCGGCGTTGGCGGTGTTGCTGTCGCGTCTGTCGGGTGTCGATGACATCACCATCGGTACGCCGGTGGCGGGTCGTGGTGAGCAGGCGCTGGATGATCTGATCGGTATGTTCGTGAACACTTTGGTGTTCCGGACGCAGCTGGATCGTGGTGAGTCGTTCACGGATCTGCTGGCGCGTCAGCGTGAGGTGGATATCGCGGCGTTCGCGCATGCGGATGTGCCGTTCGAGCGTTTGGTGGAGGTGCTGAATCCGGCGCGTTCGCAGGCGCGGCATCCGCTGTTCCAGGTCGGGTTCACCTTCCAGAATCTGGCGGAGTCGACTCTGGAACTGCCGGGCCTGACGGTGTCGGGTGTCGATATCGATACCGCGATCTCGCAGTTCGACCTGAACCTGATAGTCAACGACTCCTACGACCTCACCGGCGAGCCCGAGGGTTTGGCGGGCTATCTGACCTATGCCAGCGCCCTGTTCGACCACGCCACGGTCCAGGAATTCGTGGACCGGTTCGTACGGTTGCTGCGCGAGATCGTCGAGGCCCCGGAGACCGCTGTCGGTGATCTGGAGATCCTCGCCGCGGTCGAGCGTGACCAGGTACTGGCGGAGTGGAATGCCACCGGGCATGCGCTCCCGGAAGGGCTACTGCTGGATCGGTTCAACGCCGCCGCTGTCGCGCATCCGGAGCGAGTAGCGATTTCGTTCGAGGGGACAAGTCTGTCCTACGGCGAGTTCGCCGGTCGGGTCAACCGGCTCGCGCGGCATCTGATCGCTCAGGGTGTCGGTCCCGAGACGTTGGTGGGTCTGCTGGTTTCCCGGTCGATCGATCTGGTCGTCGGGATGTACGCGGTGGTCGCCGCGGGTGGCGCCTACGTGCCGTTGGATCCTGCGCATCCGGCGGAGCGGATCGGCTACATTCTCGATACCTCGTCGCCGTTGTGCGTGCTGACCTCCACTGCTGATGTGGTGGCAGTGCCGGAAAACACCGGTGTACCGGTGCTCGAGTTGGACGCCTTGGATGTATCCGAGTATGCCGATACCGAAGTAACCGACGCTGATCGGTTGGCGCCGGTGCGGTCGTCGAATACGGCGTATGTGATCTTCACATCCGGTTCCACCGGGCGTCCGAAGGGTGTGGCGGTTCCGCATTCGGCGATCGGTAATCAGGTCGCGTGGATGCTGGCGGAATACCCGCTGGACTCCTCGGATGTGTATCTGCAGAAGACCGCGACCACGTTCGACGTGTCGTTGTGGGGTTACTTCCTGCCGTTGGCCGCCGGTGCGCATCTGGTGGTGGCGACTCCCGATGGTCATCGCGATCCCGAATACCTGGCGCGCACGATCGCGGAGCAGCAGGTCACGGTGACCGACTTCGTGCCGTCGATGCTCGGTGTGTTCGCTGCCCATACGCCTGCTGGTTCGATCCGGAGTCTCGAGCATGTGTTCGTGATCGGTGAAGCTCTGCCGCCGGAGACGGTGACGGCGATGCACGCGATCTCGGATGCTGCTGTGCACAATTTGTATGGTCCGACCGAGGCGGCGGTGTCGATCACGTATTGGCAGGCCACCGGTGCGGAGACCGGGAGTGTGCCGATCGGTGTGCCGCAGTGGAATTCGCGCGTGTATGTGTTGGATTCGCGGTTGCGGCCGGTTCCTGCCGGTGTCACGGGTGAGTTGTATCTCGCGGGCGATCAGCTGGCTCGCGGGTATGTGACGCGTCCGGATCTGTCGGCGGACCGTTTCGTCGCGAACCCCTTCGCTGTCTCCGAGCGGATGTACCGGACGGGCGACCTGGTGCGGTGGCAGCAGGTGGACGGTCTGCCGGTGCTGGAGTACCTGGGTCGTACCGATTTCCAGGTGAAGTTCCGTGGTCAGCGGATCGAGTTGGGTGAGATCGAGTCGGCGTTGCTGGCGCAGCCGGTGGTGAGCCAGGCCGTGGTGACGGTCGCGGCGTCGGATCTGGGTGAGCAGCTCGTCGCCTATGTGGTGCCCGCGCCCGGTGCGCAAATCGTGTCGGCTGCCTTGCTCGACGATCTGCGTGATGTGCTCCCGGTGTACATGATCCCGGCCGTGGTCATGGAACTCGATGCGTTCCCGTTGAACACTTCCGGGAAACTGGATCGTAAGGCGTTGCCCGCGCCCGTGTTCGAAGCGCGGGAGTTCCGTGCTCCCTCGACTCCGATCGAGGAGATCGTGGCGGGTGTGTTCGCCGATGTCCTCGGTGTGGAGCGCATCGGTGCCGATGATGATTTCTTCGCTCTGGGCGGTAATTCGCTGATCGCGACCCAGGTCGCGGCGCGTCTGGGTGCGGCGCTGGATACGACCGTGCCGGTGCGGATGCTGTTCGAGGCCTCCACGGTGGCCGCGCTGGCCGCGGCCGCCGAGACCGCCACCGGGCGGGGGGAACTTCCGGTTCTCGCGCCGCGGGAGCGGCCGGAGCGGGTGCCGTTGTCGCTGGCGCAGCAGCGGATGTGGTTCCTGAACCAGTTCGATAAGGATTCGGCCGCCTACAACCTCGCGGTCGCCGTCCGCCTGACCGGTGACCTCGATACCGCTGCTCTGGAGCAGGCGGTCGCCGATGTGGTGAGCCGGCACGAGACGCTGCGGACGGTTTATCCGGCGCAGGACGGGCTCCCGTACCAACTGGTGCTGCCCGCCGGGGAGGTGGCGCCTGATCTGACCGCGATTCCGGTGCCCGCCGAGGAGTTGCGGGCGCGCGCCATCGAGGTGATGTCGGCCGGGTTCGATGTGACGGCCGAGGTCCCGTTGCGGGTCGCGCTGTTCCACACCGGCGGCGACGAACACGTGCTGGTGTTCGTGACGCACCACATCAGTGCCGATGGTTGGTCGGTAGGCCCGCTGACCCGGGATCTGGTAGCCGCTTATGCCGCGCGATCCGCCGGTTCGGCTCCGGTGTGGTCGCCGCCCGCGGTGCAGTACGCCGATTACAGCCTGTGGCAGCGCGAAGTCCTGGGTGCCGAGGACGATCCGGCGAGCCTGGTCAGTGCGCAGGCCGCTTATTGGCGCGAGACGCTGGCCGGTTTGCCGGACGAGTTGAACCTGCCGGGTGACCGGCCGCGTCCGACGGTGCGGTCGGTGGTCGGCGGCACCGTGCCGTTCGAGATCGATGCGGAGTTGCATCGGGCGGTGTCGCGGTTGGCTGCCGAGCACAACGCGACGGTGTTCATGGTGGTGCACGCGGTGCTGGCGTTGCTGCTGGCGCGGTTGTCGGCTACCGACGATGTGGCGGTGGGTACACCGATCGCGGGCCGTGGTGAGGCCGAGCTCGACGATGTGGTCGGGATGTTCGTCAATACGCTGGTGCTGCGGTCGCAGGTGCGGGGTGAGGCGAGTTTCGCCGAGTTCCTGGCGGCGACCCGTGAGGCGGATCTGCAGGCGTTCGCGCATGCCGATATTCCGTTCGAGCGACTGGTGGAGCTGGTCGATGTCGAGCGTTCGACCGCTCGGCATCCGTTGTTCCAGGTGGCGCTGTCGTTCGAGAATCTGCCGCCGGCCGATTTCGAACTGCCCGGACTGCGGGTCGGTGCCGTCGATTTCGATATCGATCCGGCGAAATTCGATCTCTCGCTGCGCATCACCGAATCCGATTCGGGTCTGGCGGCGGCGTTCTCCTATGCCCGTGACATGTTCGACGAGGACACGGTAGGTGTCTTCGCCAGCCGGTTCCTGCGCTTGTTGTCCGCGGTCGTGCGGGACCCGGAGGCGCCGATCGGCGACCTGCCGATCCTGGACGGCTCCGAACAGCGCCTGTTGACCCATGTGCACGGTGACGATGTCATGGCAACGGGGCTGTTGCCGGAGATCCTCGCCCATGGTGCGCGGGTGAATCCGGACGGTGTGGCGGTGCGTTACCGCGGCCGGTCCGTGACGTATCGGGAATTGGACGCGCAGTCGTCGCGGTTGGCGCGAGTCCTCATCGAGCGCGGTGTCGGCCCGGAGCGGATCGTGGCGTCGGCGCTGCCGCGTTCTTATGAGATCGTGCTGGCGTTCTGGGCCGTCGCCAAGGCCGGTGGCGCGCATCTTCCGGTGGATCCGAAGTACCCGCTCGACCGGGTGCGGCATATGCTCTCCGATTCCGGTGCTGTGCTGGGTCTGACCAGCAGCGAGCATGTGGACCGGTTGCCCGGCGATGTGCAGTGGCTGCTGCTCGACGACCCGGACCTGCAGGCGCGCATCGACGCCGAATCGGACGCTGCGGTGACCGACGCGGATCGGATCGCGCCATTGGCGATGGCACATCCGGCGTATGTCATCTACACCTCGGGGTCGACAGGTCTGCCCAAGGGCGTGACAGTGACCCATACCGGTCTGGGTGGCCTGGTCGATGTGGCGACCGATCTGTACGGTCTCGAATCGCGGCATCGGTTCCTGCACATCTGTTCGCCGAGTTTCGATCCGTCGGTGCTGGAATGGGTGTGCGCCGCGTTCGTGGGTGCGACGCTCGTCGTGGTGCCGGGCGAGATCATCGGCGGCCCGGAACTGGCCGAGCTCCTGCGCGCCGAGTCGGTGACCCATGCGGTGATCACTCCGGCGGTGCTGGGGACCGTGGATCCGGCGGGTCTGGACGCGCTGGAAGTGGTGTCGGTAGGTGGCGATGTGACCACCCCGGAACTGCTGGCGAAGTGGGAACCGGGCCGCGAATACTTCAACGGGTACGGGCCCACCGAGACGACGATCATCTCGTCGTATGCGCGTCTTTCCGCCGGTGAGCACATCACCATCGGTGCCCCGGTGCACGGTATGGCGGCATTGGTGCTGGATGCGCGGTTGCGGCCGGTCCCGCCGGGTGTGGCGGGCGAGTTGTATCTGGCCGGCGGTGGCTTGGCGCGTGGCTATCTGAACCGGCCGGGGTTGTCCGCGGATCGGTTCGTCGCCAACCCGTACGGCTCCGAGGGTTCGCGGATGTATCGCACCGGTGATGTGGTGCGCTGGTACGCCACGCCCGGTGCGCGGGGCGGCAACGAGGCGTTGCCCGCGGTGAACTGGGAACTGGACTATGTGGGCCGTTCGGACTTCCAGGTCAAGATTCGCGGCTTCCGGGTGGAACTGGGCGAGATCGATACGGCCCTGGGCGCGCATCCGGACGTGGAATTCGCGATAACCGTCGGTCACGACACCGGCGCCGGGGCGACGATTCTGGTGTCGTACGTGCTGGCGGTGCCGGGGCGGAGTGTGGACACCGCCGCGGTGACCGAATTCGTGTCGGAGCGGTTGCCGGCGCATATGGTGCCGTCGGTTGTGATGGTGCTGGACGAGATCCCGCTGACCCCGGTCGGCAAGCTGGACCGCAAGGCACTTCCGGAACCGGTGTTCGAGGCCCGTGAGTTCCGTGCCCCGTCGACTCCCATCGAGGAGATCGTGGCGGGTGTCTTCGCCGAGATCCTGGGCATCGAGCGAGTCGGTGCAGATGACGATTTCTTCGAGCTGGGTGGTAATTCGCTGATCGCGACCCAGGTCGCGGCCCGTCTCGGGGCCGCCCTGGGCACCACCGTCCCGGTGCGGATGCTCTTCGAAGCGTCCACCGTCGCCGCTCTCGCCGCTGCCGCCGAAACGGCCACCGGCCGGGGTGATCTGCCGGTGCTCGCGCCGCGGGAGCGGCCGGAGCGGGTGCCGTTGTCGTTGGCGCAGCAGCGTATGTGGTTCTTGAACCGGTTCGATGGTCGGTCGGCTGCTTACAACATTCCGATGG
>NZ_JBEXLL010000088.1:0-24601 GCF_040609955.1 Nocardia sp. NPDC004568 | reverse complement strand
TACCGAGCAGGTAGCCGATGCGGGCCGGGCCCCAGCGACGCAGGACCCGGACCTTGATGATGCGCCGCTCGGTGCGCGTCGGTGTCCGCGCCGGGTTGCGGTGCGGGCGGCTGGACCGATCGGTCATCGCCGCGGCACCGGCGAGCCGGTATCGGTCGGCCCACCGTTTGGCGGTGGTGGGCGAGACCTGGAACCGTTCGGCTGCCCGGCGCAGGGGCCAGCCGTCCTCGACGACACAACGAGCAAGCCGTAACCGGCCCAACTCCGACAATGGGGCGTTACGGTGGACCACGAAGACCTCCGATGGATGAGTGCGTTCCTACACAGCTCGCACTCCACTCGGAGGTCTTCGCCTTTGTCACCTCGACACGCCGTCACCAACGTCCATGGTCATTACAGCTAGGTGTCACTCCGCTCGCCGAGCGGCTCGTCGGGGATGCCGGCGGTGGCCTGCTCGGCGAGCTGGAGCGCGGCGGCGCGCGTCGCGGCCGCGGCGGTCTGCTCGCCGGTGATGGAGAAGCTGATGATCGCGCCCTCGTGCAGGCTGAGCAGTTGCACGGCGAGCAGATCCGGGTCCGCGGCCCCGGCCGCCGTGGCCAGCTGCCGGAAGAGGTCGCGTAACCAGGTCTTCTCCTCGACGATCACCTGTCGGCCCGGGTGATCGGGATCGGGCAGCTCGGCGAAGGCATTGATGAACCCGCACCCTCTGCTGTTGGTGGGCAGCCATTCCGGGAGGACGTCGAAGGGCACCAGTAGTCGCCGTATCGGGTCGGTCTCCGCGGCGAGGTGGGTCTCGATGCGGGCCCGCCAGCGCCGGTCGCGGTCTTGGAGATAGGTGACGAGCAGGCCGTTCTTCGATCCGAACCGGTCGTACAGCGTGCGTTTGGTGACGCCGGATTCGGCGGCGATGGTGTCGACGCCGACGGCGTGGATGCCACGCGCGTAGAAGAGCTCGCCGGCGGTGTCCAGGATACGCCGGGCACCCGGGGTCAGTTCTTCCCTGCTCGCTGTGCCGGTCATGCCCACCTCCTTGCCTTCACAGGTCTGTGTACCTATCGTAGAGGACAACGGACTTTACAGATCTGTGTAGTGGAGGTCGAGATGTCGCGCACGATCCGGGCGCTGCTGCGATTCGCCAGCGATTTCGCCATCGGGGTGCATGCCGGGCACGGCATCCGGCACGGCGTGCCGGAGCGGGACGCGCGCCGTGCCGGTCGCGCTGCCGAGCGGCGCGCAGCGGTGGCGTGGACCGCGAGCTCCCGGCCCGAATCGGGACGGCGTGGAGTTCAGGCGGCCGGCCCCGGCCCGGCTCCGGTCGGTGGCCGCATCGTCTGAGCCGCAGCGCTCGGCTGCCGCGATATCGAATGCCGCACCCTCCGTGTCGGCCGGGGCGTCCTGCGCGGAAGCGGACAGGGGCGCCGCGGCCGGGTGATACAGGTGCCGCATATCACGTGCGCAGCGGCGTCGACGGGTTGCGCACGCCAGCGGATACCCGCCACGGTCGCCGCCTCCTCGGTGGAACAGGAACCCGTGAGTCCCGTGGCGGTGCGTCCCGGTCTGGGAGCAGGTAGCGGAGGCCGCGCTGCGTGTGCTCGCGGACGAAGGCGATCGCCGGGCAGATCGCCGAGTTCGCCGCACCGGTGCACGACCGCGTCCGGGGTGCGGGGCGAAATGGAGGTCCTCCCAGCTGATCCGGGCGACCGGCGGAGTCGCGGTGTGCTTACTTGTGTGGAACTCCGGTGACCAGCCCGCCGTCCACCACGAACTCGCTGCCGGTCGCGTAGGAGGACTCGTCGCTGGCCAGGAAGAGGATGAAGGTGGCGACCTCGGCCGAATCCGCCGGGCGGCCCAGTGGGATCGTCACCAGATCGTCGGGGATGTTCTCGGTCATCGGGGTGCGGATGAGGCCGGGGTGGACCGAGTTGACCCGGATCCGATGCGGGGCCAGTTCCAGCGCGGCGGATTTCGCCAATCCGCGCACGCCCCATTTCGACGCCACGTACCCGTGCGCGAAGGGTGCGCCGCGCAAGCCCTCGACCGAGGAGACATTGATGATCGACCCGCCCCCGGCGGCGATCATGGGTTCGACGGCGGCGCGCATACCCAGGAAGGTGCCGACCAGATTGACGTCGAGAACGGCCTTGAACTTCTCCAGGGACAGCTTCTGTAGCGGAGCGCCGTTGACGATTCCGGCATTGTTCACCAGGACATCGAGCTTGCCGAATTCGGTGACGGCCGTCGCGACGGCGGTATCCCACTGCTCGGGCTCGGTGACGTCCAGCGGTACATAACGCGCGGCCGCGCCGATCTCGTCGGCCAGGGCTTTGCCCTCGTCATGGAGAACATCGCCGATGACAACCTGCGCCCCCTCGGCCACGAGCAGCTTCGCGTGGGCGGCACCCATGCCCCGCGCGCCACCACTGATCAGGGCCACTTTGCCGTCTACACGTCCCATGGCGGTGACGCTACCATGAAACTGGAACACGTTCTAGACACTGGTCCAGAGTTGTGTTCGGAGTTGGAATGCGGCGGCTGAACTGTGTTTTCGGCGCCGTGGTCCCCGTATCAAGGAGAATCAATGGCCCAACGCGTCGTCCTCGTCGGTACCGGTAACGCCGGCCGGATCGCTTTGACCCAGTTCCTCACCGACCGGCGCTTCGAGCTCGTCGGAGTCTGGGTGTCGGACCCGGGCAAGATCGGCATCGATGCGGGGGAGCTGGCCGGGCTCGGCACCCGTACCGGGATCACGGCGGTCGGCGATCTCGACGAGTTGCTCGCCACCCGCCCGGACTGCGCGGTGTACTGCGCCATGGGTGATACTCGCTTGGTCGAGGCGATGGAGGATATCCGCCGCATTCTCGCGGCCGGGGTGAACGTCGTGGGCACCGCGCCCGGGCTGCTGATGTATCCGTGGGGAACGCTGCCGTCCAAATTCTTCGCCGCAGTGGAGGCGGCCGCCGCGGCGGGCGGCGCGAGCCTTTTCGTCAACGGGGTCGACCCCGGATTCGTCAACGACCTGATCCCCTTCGCCCTGGCCTCCACCTGCCGGCAGATCGACCAGGTGCGTTGTCTGGAACTGGCGGACTACGCCACCTATGACGGCTCCACAGTCATGTTCGACGTCATGGGTTTCGGCACTCCTCTCGACCGGACGCCGATGCTGCTGCAACCGGGTGTGCTCGGTATCGCGTGGGGCGCGGGGATGCGGGCGCTCGCGGCCGGGCTCGGTGTGCAGATCGACGAGATCACCGAGACCTACGAGCGTGAGCCCGCCCCGGAGAGCTTCCGGGTCGCGGTGGGCGAGGTGCCCAAGGGTACGCAGGCCGCACTGCGGTTCGAGATCACCGGCCATGTGTCCGGCCGTCCCGCCATCGTGGTCGAGCACATCACCCGGCTGCGCGACAATCTGCGGCCGGACTGGGCGCGGCCCGCGCAGCCCGGCGGCTCCTACCGGGTGGAGATCACCGGCGAACCCTCGTACGCGGTGGACATCTGTCCGTCCAGTCGCCACGGTGACCACAACTACGCGGCGATCCTGGCCGGTGTGGGCCGGGTGGTCAACGCCATACCCGCCGTGGTGGCCGCCGAACCGGGTATCCGAACCACCGGTGACCTGCCGTTGTACACCGGCCCGGGCCTCACGGCGCTCGGCTGACCGCGAGGACCGTCCGGCGGATTCGGCGGCGATCGGGCAACCCACCTAAGCTCGGATGCCGGGGCGTACGAGCCGCCGGCTCGGCGCCGAACATCCAGGGAAGGTGCGCTGTATGTATGAGCCCGAACGGTCCGGCCATCGCGAGCCGAACCTGACCGAACTGCGCGAACGGGCCGCGCACGGCGATTCCGACGCCGTAGCGCAACTGCTGGATATCGGGGACGAACGCACCGATGCCGTGGACCTGAGCGAGTACGACCTCGGCGTGGACGCCGACCAGGGCGCCGAGGCCGACAAGTAGGACGCCGCGCGTGGCGAAGCGTCGCCGACCCGGCCGGAGCACCGATCGTACGGTGCTCCGGCCGGGTCGCTTGTAGGGTGGGTGCACATGGGAACCGCTCCGGCACTCAGACCGGAGCGAACGTCTATCCGCAGCCCGATGGCCCCGCGAACGCCCGCGCTGTGGCATCGGCTCCGTGCTCCCGGCGCCACGGTGCTGTGGCTGGCGGCGGGCCTCATCACGGCACAGATCGCGGTACGCGCGTGGGTGACCGCGAACGGATACTTCTATTGGGACGATCTGATCCTGGCCGGCCGGGCCGGGACGCTGCCGTTGCTGTCCGGTGATCTACTGCTGCACGATCACGACGGCCATTTCATGCCGCTGGCCTTCGCGGTGTCCTGGCTGGTCACCGCCGTCGCACCGCTGAACTGGGGAGTGACGGCGGCAGTGTTGCTGGCCGGCCAGCTGGCGGCCTCGCTCGCGGTGCTGCGCATGCTGCTGGTGTTGCTCGGGCGGCGCCGGGCGCTGCTGGTCCCCTTGGCGTTCTACCTGTTCTCCCCCCTGACCCTGCCCGCCTTCGCCTGGTGGTCGGCGGCGCTGAACGCGCTACCTCTCCAGTTCGCGCTCGCCTGGGTGGTGGGCGACGCGGTGCTGCTGGACCGTACCGGCCGCCGCCGGTACGCGATCTCGGGCGTTCTGGTCACGACGGTGGGCCTGCTGTTCTTCGAGAAAGCGGTCGTGGTGCCGTTCGTGGCGTTCGCCGTGGTGCTGCTGCGGCGCTACGTCGACGGGCGCCGACCGGCCGTGGCGGAGGTGCTACGCCGTGGCGCGGGCCTGTGGGCCGGGGCCGCGGCGGTCGTCGCGCTGTGGGCGGTGTTCTATCTGGCGGCCGCCGGGATCTCCAGCGGTGAGGGCGGCTCTGCCGATCTGGCCCATATGCTGCCCCGCGCGGCCTGGGCCGGAGTGGTGACCGCACTGCTGGGCGGGCCCTGGGGCTGGGAACGGTGGGTGCCGTCGGCGCCGTGGGCTGTCGCCCCCGGCTGGGCGGTCTGGGCGGCGTGGGCGCTGCTGGCCGCCGCGATACTGCTGACCGTCCGGGCCCGTCGCGTGGTCTGGCCCGTGTGGGTGGCGGCGGTGATCTATCTGCCCGCGGTACAGGTTCCGGTGGTCCTGATGCGGGCGGGGCCCAATACCGTCGACGAACTCATGATGTCGCTGCGCTATCTGGCCGATGCCGCGGTGGTCCTCACCGCCGCGGGCGCGCTGATCTTGCGGGCGTTCGTGCGTGGCCGGTCGGTGGGCGCCGTCCCGCGGGGGCATGCACCGGGAGCGGGGCGGGGCAGCCGGTGGCGCGGGCCCGTCCCGGCGACCGTCGTGGTGGCGGTGTTCGTGCTGAGCAGCCTCTGGTCCACCTGCACTTTCACCCGCAGCTGGTCGGAAGGGCCGACGAAATCGTATGTGACCACAGTGAAATCGGAACTCGTGCAGTGGGATGGGGCTCCGCTGCTCGCCCAGGAGGTGCCGTGGAACGTGCTGAATCCGACGGCCTATCCCGAGAACGAGGCGGGCCGGGTTCTCTCGTCGATCGCCCCGCCCGGCGCCTTCGCCACGGCCACCGAGCGCCTGCGCATGATCACCGACTCGGGCGAACTCACCGACGCGCGGGTCTGGTGGAACCGTGGCATCCGGCCCGGTCCGGAGCCGGGCTGCGGTTACCGGATCGGCGGCGAGCTCCCGGTCCGGGTCCCTCTCGACGGCCCCATGCTCGCGCACGAGTGGACCGCCCAGCTCAATTATTTCGCGGATCGCGACGCGACGCTCACCGTGGGCCTCGAACGCGGTGACCGGGTCGACGCGCCGGTCCGAGCCGGACTCAACACCGTCTACGTGCGGATTGTCGGCAGCGGTTCGGCACTGATCATCCGGAACCGGACACCTGGATCAGCGGTGTGCCTGGGTACCGGCCCGGTCGGCGTCGCGTCGTATTCGTAACGAGTCCCCCCGTGGTCTGCGGGCCCGGTATCCCCCACGTCGAATTCCCTGCGCGAGCGCGCCTTCCCACTCCCGGTGGTAGTGGCCGGGCGTAACGGTGGTTACGTGTCGGTAGTCGTGTGGTGTCCGGAGCCACGGGCGAGAGGCCGAGTCGAGCCGGCGTCGGCGGTGTGAGGGTTCGGGCACGGTACAGCGGTCGCGGTCGCGACTACCGGGCCCGAGGGTGAAGTGAGGCGGTGACGATGACCGAGGACGGCGCATCCGTGGACTCCGTCACCGGGGAGCTGGCCACCAGACTGGGGGCGGTCGGGGGGAATGCCGGCGAGGCCATGCGACGCGGCGTGCGGGACGCGGCCGGTGGAGCGCAGACGATCGCTCTGCTGGTGCAGGCGGACGCGGCGGCCGCGCAGCAGATCGAGCCGGCAGATACCGCCGCCCCGTCCGCGGGACCTCCGGCGCCCGCGGAGCACTCCCTTCCGGCCACGGACACTCCTGCCCCGCAGGACGCGAGTCCCCGCCGGGACGAGCCCGGCGATGCCGGTGCGTCGACCGCTCATCGGCCGGGCTCCGGGGACCGGCCGGCGGTCGGCGACTCCCCTGAGCCCACGGCACCCACGGCACCCACGGCGACCGACGGAGCGGTAGGTGACCGGTCCGCTCCGGGCCCGGCCGCGACACCACACGCCGCGGCCGAGGCGCACTCCGGTCCGGGCACCGCCACTCCGGCACCGAAACCGGTAGAGACCGCCCCGCCCCCGCCGGACCCGGGGCGGCAACCCTCGGCCCCCGCCGCGGAGGCCCCGCCCTCGGCCCCCGCCGCGGACGCCCCGCCCCCGGCCGATGCCGCGCTGCCGCCCGCCCAGCCGATCGCCGCGGCGGCCGCGCATCACACCCCGTGGACGCCCACGGCAACCGAGCAGGCCTCCGGTCCCGCGTCCGGATCCACACCGTGGAATTCGGGGACGGGATCGTCGATGCCCTTCGCGCCCGGAATGCCCGGCGGGCTCGGATCCCTCACCCCGCAGGAACGCCCACCGCGAGGCAGGGCCCCCTGGGCACGCGGCCGCGACAGCCAGGAGGAGACGGTCTTCCCCCGGCCCCGGCCCGATCGGCCGAACTCGACCAACCGCACCGAATGGGCACCGTCCTGATTCGGTACCGGATCAGGGTTGCCCGGGGAACGCGGTGGTCGCCGGGGTGATGCCGGCGGCCGCCTGCCAGACCGCCCGGCGTCCGGCCGATTCGGTGAGCGCGTCCAGGCCGGTGCGCCGGATGAGTTCGGTGCCGGCATGCTCGATCACCGCGCGCCAGGCCACGGCGGTATCGGTTTCCACCACGACGGCCAGCCGCGCGGCCGACGCCGGGTCGGTGACTTCGCCGGGCACGGTGTAGGCGGGCTCGGGAGGTGGTACCGCGGCCCCGTCACCGCTGAGGAGGTCGACGGTGCCGTCTCGGCGGGCGCGGTGCGCGGCGGTGTGCTCGTTGACCGTCCGCCGCAGCTCCGGGCCGGTATGGGCGGCGATCAGGCCGTAGGCGTAGACGGCCGCGTATTCGGCGTCGAGGGCTTCTCGCAACGCCTGCTGTTCGGTACGGCTCATACCAGCAGCACCCCCACCTGGACCGCACAGGCGGCGCTGATCGAGGCGAGCAGCCCCGCCCGGTAGCCGGACTGGGTGACGGCCAGGTCGGACGCGGCCCGCTGCGAGGCCGTCAGCTGATCGCGCAGCGCGGCGATACTCGGCGGCGCGTCCGGCGCCGGGGTCGTGGTGGGTGCCGGGGTGCGCACGGCGGGGGTCGTGCCGTCGCCGTAGACGCCGATCGCCCGATCGATCTCGGTGCGCAACGCCGCCGCGTGCGCGGTGCGTTCGGCGGCGATGACGGTGAGCGCGTCCGTGCGCTGCGGCTCGATCGCGATGGCGGCGGTGGCCGCCGCGGCATCGCTGCGCGCCGAGAATTCCTGGGCGACCAGCACATCCGGCTCGGTGATCGGATCCTCCGCGCAGGCGACCAGGGCGCCGACCGTGAACAGTCCGACCGTGCCGCCGCCCGCGACCCGTAGCGCGGTACGGCGATTCATTCGGCGGGCGCTGCCCGGCCGGTCGGGGGAGGGGCCGCGGGGACACCCGGCCGCGGGCCGGTCGGTAACGCGCTCGGTCACCGGACCATCGTGCCAGACCGGACCGCCCGGCCGGCCGCGGGCACCACCGCGCGGACTTACCGCCGACCGCTGGTCCTTTACCTTCTCCGGGCGCGTTACGCTAGGTCACCGGCACAGAACATTTCCGTCCGCGTGACAACTGAACCAGGAGCTGCCCATATGCCCATGCCGACCGAGGAGAGGGTGAGCCGGCTCGTCGCCGGACTCGTCGCCGGTCGAGGATTCGATCTCGAGGGTGTCGAGGTTTCGACCGCGGCGGGACAGACCCGGGTACGGGTTATCGTGGACAGTGACCGCAGCGCCGACCTGGACAGTATCGCCGAACTCAGCGCGCAGGTGTCGGCTTGCCTGGACGACGCGGACGACGAATTCGAGGCCGCCCGGTATCTGCTCGAGGTGACCACTCCCGGAATCGACCGCCCGCTCACCGCCCCCCGGCACTGGCGCCGGGCGCGTGGCCGGAAGGCCGAGATCACCCTGAACCCGGGCGTCGCGCCGCCGGAACCCGGCCTGCCGACGCGCTTCACCGCCCGGATCGGAGTCCTCGAGGACGACCGCATCGCGCTGGTGCTGAGTGGTAGGCCCGGACCGCGCCTGGCGAGCGTCGGTCTGTCCGATATCGCGCGCGCCGTGGTGGAGGTGGAGTTCTCCCCACCGAACGCGCGCGAACTCGAACTCGCCGGGGGCGTCGCCGCCGGCCGCCCACCCGCGGGAGCGGACGCCGCGGAGCTCACCGGAACTGCTGTCGCCGCGTCCGATTCGACCGAAGGGACCATGGAATGAACATCGAAATCGAAGCCCTGCGCGCCATCGTGGCGGATAAGGGGATCTCGATCGAAACCGTGATCTCGGCGATCGAATCCGCGCTGCTCACCGCCTACAAGCACACCGAGGGCCATCAACCCAACGCCCGGGTCGAGATCAACCAGCGCACCGGGGTCGTGCGGGTGCTGGCCACCGAACTCGACGCCGACGGCAATGTGATCTCCGAATGGGACGACACCCCCGAGGGTTTCGGCCGGATCGCCGCGACCACCGCGCGTCAGGTCGTTCTGCAGCGCTTGCGCGACGCCGAGAACGAGAAGTCGTTCGGCGAGTTCGCCACCCACGAGGGCGATATCGTCGGCGGTGTGGTGCAGCGCGACGCGCGCGCCAATGCGCGCGGCACGGTGGTGGTGCGGATCGGCAGCGAGTTGCACGGGACCGAGGGCTTGATCCCGTCCGCCGAGCAGGTGCCCGGCGAGAGCTACGAGCACGGCGACCGGATCAAGTGTTATGTGGTAGGGGTGTCGCGGGGCGCGCGTGGTCCGCAGATCACGCTGTCGCGGACCCATCCCAACCTCGTCCGGCGCCTGTTCGCGCTCGAGGTACCCGAGATCGCGGACGGGTCGGTGGAGATCGTGGCGGTGGCCCGGGAGGCCGGGCACCGATCCAAGATCGCCGTGCGCTCCACGGTCTCCGGGGTGAACGCCAAGGGGGCCTGTATCGGCCCGATGGGGCAGCGGGTGCGCAATGTGATGAGCGAACTGGCCGGCGAGAAGATCGACATCATCGATTACGCCGAGGATCCGGCCACCTTCGTGGGTAAAGCGCTCTCGCCGTCCAAGGTGGTTTCTGTCACAGTTGTGGATCCGGACGCCCGGGCCGCCCGCGTGATCGTCCCGGATTTCCAGCTCTCGTTGGCCATCGGCAAGGAGGGGCAGAACGCCCGCCTCGCGGCCCGGCTCACCGGCTGGCGGATCGATATCCGCAGTGACGCGGCCCCGGACGCGGGCGGCGCGGTGCGGACGGAGGCACATCGCCGGTGACCGATCGGCCGGAATCGGGGGCCGCGCGGCCGCCGGTCCGCGACCAGGCAACTCGCCGCGCCGACTCGCCGTGCGCGACGTCATCGGGGGCGGGGTTGGAGCCCGGCCCGCGGTCAGCGGTAGAGTGGTGTGTGGTTCGGTCCGAGTCTTCGGTTACCGCTCGCGAACGCGGTGGTGAGTCTTCGGCGCTTCGGCGCTCGGCGGCTCCGGTGCGTACGTGTATCGGTTGCCGGAAACGCGAGCCGGCCCCCGAACTGCTGCGGATCGTGGCGTGCGGGCATTCCACCGGTGACGGTGCGGATGCCGTCACGATCGTTCCCGATCCACGGCGCAGACTTTCCGGACGGGGTGCGTGGCTGCACCCCCATTCGGCTTGTCTGAGCACAGCGGTCCGGCGCCGAGCGATCGGCAGAGCACTACGAGTGTCCGGACATCTGGATATCTCAGCCGTGGAGCAACACCTCGAGAACAGGCACGAGCACTCATGAGCACACCGTGAAGTACCAACGATGAACGTCCATCGGAGTTAACCCGAGGTCGTGCGGGTCCCCGCCAGCAGGCGGGTGGCACTGCTCGACCTCTCAGTGAGGAGAGCAGTGGCAGGCAAGGCCCGCGTGCACGAGTTGGCCAAAGAACTCGGTGTCACGAGTAAAGAACTACTCGCGAAGCTCAAAGAGCAGGGCGAGTTCGTGAAGTCCGCGTCGTCGACGGTGGAGGCACCCGTCGCGCGCCGGCTCCGCGAATCGTTCGCGGCGAAATCCGCCCCGGCGAAATCCGGATCCAACGGATCCAAGACCACCGCGCGCCCCGGCCCCTCGGGCGTGGCGAAACCCGCGGCGCCCGGCCCGCGTCCCGGCCCGCGCACCCCCGCGGCCCCGAGCCCGGCCGATACCACGCCGACCGCCGAGTCCACCGTGGCTCCGGTCGCCGGTGACGCGCCCAAACCCGCGGGTCCGCGTCCCGGCCCCGCGGTGAAACCGGGTCCGGCGCCCGCCCGGGAGCCCGAGCGTCCCCAGGCGCAGGCCCCCGCCGCCAAACCGGCCACCCCCGGCGCCCGTCCGGCGGGTAACGCTCCGCGTCCCGGTCAGCCGCGTCCGGCCACCCCCGGCCAGAGCCCGGCCCGACCGGGCCCCAAACCCGGTCCCAAGACCCCGCGCGTCGGCAACAACCCGTTCTCGTCGGCTCCCGAACGTGAGCGTCCGACCCCGCGTCCGCAGCCGGGCCCCCGCCCGGCTCCGGGCCAGGGCGGCCCGCGTCCCGGTCCGGCGCAGGGTGGCCCGCGTCCGCAGGGCGGTCCCCGTCCCGGCCAGAACGCCCCGCGTCCCGGCCCCGGCGGTCCGCGTCCGGCAGCCGCTCAGGGCGGTCCCCGCCCCGGCGGTCCGCGTCCGAGCCCCAACTCCATGCCTCCGCGTCCGACCCCCGGCGCGATGCCGCAGCGTTCGGCCCGTCCGGGTCCGGCCGCCGGCGGCCGTCCGGGGCGTCCCGGTGGCGGCCCCGGTGGTGGCGGCCGTCCCGGTGGTGGCGGCGGCGGTGGCTACCGCGGTGGCGGTGGCGGTGCTCCCGCCGGCACCGGTGCTCCCGCCGGTGGTGGCGGTTTCCGCGGTCGTCCCGGTGGCGGCGGTGGCCGTCCGGGCGGTCCCGGTGGCCGTGGCGGCGCGGCCGGTGCGTTCGGTCGTCCCGGTGGCGCGCCCCGGCGTGGTCGCAAGTCGAAGCGGCAGAAGCGCCAGGAATACGATTCGATGCAGGCCCCGTCGGTCGGCGGCGTGCGGTTGCCCCGTGGCAACGGTGAGGTGATCCGCCTCGCCCGCGGCGCGTCGCTGTCCGATTTCGCGGAGAAGATCGACGCGAATCCGGCCGCCTTGGTCCAGGCCCTGTTCAACCTGGGCGAAATGGTCACCGCGACCCAGTCGGTCAACGACGAGACCCTCGAGCTGCTCGGCGGCGAGATGAACTACGTCGTGCACGTGGTCAGCCCCGAGGACGAGGACCGCGAGCTGCTGGAATCGTTCGATCTGTCCTACGGCGAGGACGAGGGCGGCGAGGAGGACCTCGAGCAGCGTCCGCCCGTGGTCACCGTCATGGGCCACGTCGATCACGGTAAGACCCGACTGCTGGACACCATCCGTAAGGCGAACGTCCGTGAGGGCGAGGCCGGCGGTATCACCCAGCACATCGGCGCCTACCAGGTGCTCACCCATCTGGGCGACGACGACCGGCTCATCACCTTCATCGACACCCCGGGTCACGAGGCGTTCACCGCCATGCGTGCCCGCGGTGCGAAGGCCACCGATATCGCGATTCTGGTGGTCGCCGCCGACGACGGCGTCATGCCGCAGACGGTGGAGGCGATCAACCACGCACAGGCGGCCGACGTGCCGATCGTGGTGGCGGTCAACAAGATCGATAAGGAAGGCGCGAACCCGGAGAAGATCCGGCAGCAGCTGACCGAGTACGGCCTGGTGGCCGAGGAGTACGGCGGCGACACCATGTTCGTCGACATCTCCGCCAAACAGGGCACCAATATCGACGCCCTGCTGGAGGCCGTGCTGCTCACCGCGGACGCCGCGCTCGACCTGCGGGCGAACCCGGAACAGGACGCCCAGGGTGTGGCCATCGAAGCGCATCTGGACCGCGGTCGCGGCCCGGTCGCCACGGTGCTCATCCAGCGCGGCACGCTGCGGGTCGGCGATTCCATCGTCGCCGGCGACGCCTACGGCCGCGTCCGCCGGATGGTCGACGAGCACGGTGCCGATGTCGAGGCGGCGCTGCCGTCGCGGCCGGTGCAGGTCGTCGGCTTCACCTCGGTGCCCGGCGCCGGTGACAACCTGCTGGTGGTGGACGAGGACCGGATCGCCCGCCAGATCGCCGACCGGCGCAACGCGCGCAAGCGCAATGCGCTGGCCGCACGCAGCCGCAAGCGCATCAGCCTGGAAGATCTGGATGCCGCGCTGAAGGAGACCAGCGAGCTCAACCTGATCCTCAAGGGTGACAACTCCGGTACCGTCGAGGCGCTGGAAGAGGCCCTGCTCGGGATCCAGGTCGACGACGAGGTGCGCCTGCGGGTCATCGACCGCGGTGTCGGTGGTGTCACCGAGACCAACGTCAACCTGGCCTCGGCGTCGAACGCGATCATCATCGGGTTCAATGTCCGGGCCGAGGGCAAGGCCACCGAGCTGGCCAACCGCGAAGGCGTGGACATCCGGTACTACTCGGTGATCTACCAGGCCATCGACGAGATCGAGAGCGCGCTCAAGGGCATGCTCAAGCCGGTCTACGAAGAGGTCGAACTCGGCCGCGCCGAGATCCGGGCGATCTTCCGGTCGTCCAAGATCGGTCTCATCGCCGGCTGCATGGTCACCTCGGGCAGTGTCAAACGCAATGCCAAGGCCCGGCTCCTCCGGGACAACGTGGTGGTCGCCGAATCCACGACGATCAACTCGTTGCGCCGGGAGAAGGACGATGCCACCGAGGTCCGCGAGGGCTTCGAATGCGGTATGACGCTGAGCTACTCCGATATCAAGGAAGGCGACATCATCGAGGCCTACGAGTTGCGCGAGAAGCCGCGCGACTGAGCTGATACGGACCGGGCGGGTTTCCACCGCCCGGTTCGGCCATCGATATCGGCACCGCGGTGCACCGGCCCCGGCGGCCGGTGCGCGCGAGGCCACAATGTCGCTATAACCGGGAGGTCGCGTGTACCTGGGTGCACTCGAATTCGACATCCTGCTGGGTGATGTGCACTCGTTGAAGGAGAAGCGTTCGGTGATCCGGCCGATTCTGGCCGAACTCCAGCGCTTCGGGGTGAGCACCGCCGAGGCGGGGGAACACGACCGATACCGCCGCACCCTGCTGGGGGTGGCGATGGTGTCGGCCGGAATGGACCATCTGACGGCCGTGCTGGATCGATGCGAACGGCATGTCGCGGCACGTCCGGAGTTACAGTTGCTGGCAGTACGCCGGCGTGTCTTCGGACCCGAGGACTGACCGGCCGCGAGTGATATCAGCGGTGGCCGCGGTCCGTGCGGTAGTTGCGCGCGGACCGTCCCACCGTCGCTGAAAAGGGAAAGGAGCGGCCATGGTGGACCAAGCCAGGGCACGCCGGCTCGCCAAGCGGATCTCCGCGATCGTGGCCACGGCAATCGAATACGAGATCAAGGATCCGCGGCTGCGTTTCGTCACCGTCACCGATGCGAAGGTGACCGGTGACCTGCGGGACGCCACGGTTTTCTACACGGTGATGGGCGAGACCGTCGACGCCGAACCCGACTACGCCGCCGCGGCCGCCGGCCTGGAGAAGGCCAAGGGGGTGCTGCGGTCGAAGGTGGGCGCGGGCACCGGGGTGAAGTTCACCCCGACGCTCGGCTTCGCGCTCGATACCGTCCCGGACGCGGCGCGGCAGATGGAGGATCTGCTGGCGCGGGCTCGGGCCGCCGACGACGAAGTCGCGCGGGTGGCCGCCGAGGCCACCCCGGCGGGCGACGCGGACCCGTACAAAACACCCCGCGACGACGACTGAGTCGCGGCCGATATGACCACAACCGGTGCCGCTGTCGATTTCACCGCGGCCGTCGGGGCGCTGGACAGTGCGCGTTCGGTGACCGTTCTGTGCCATATCCAGCCGGACGCCGACACGCTCGGCAGCGGCTTGGCACTGGCCGCGGTCCTGGATCGCCGCGGTGTGCCGGTCCGGGTGTCGTTCGCGGAGCCCACCGAACCGTCGGCCGGACTGCGGACCCTGCCGGGATTGCGGTTCCTCGTGCCGCCGGCCGAGGTGCCGGCCGAGGTGGATCTGCTGGTGACGGTGGACTGCGGCAGCGTGGGCCGACTCGGCGCACTCGCCGACCGGTTGTCCGGGGCGGCGCGCACGCTGGTGATCGACCACCATCGCTCCAACACCCGGTTCGGGGAGATCAACCTGATCGATCCCGACGCCGTGTCCACGGCGAGTGTCATCACGGCCCTGTTGGACGCGTGGGGGGAGCCGATCGACGCCGGCATCGCCCACTGCCTGTTCGCCGGGCTGGCCACCGACAGCGGGTCGTTCCGCTGGGTGACCCCCGGGACCCACGCGCTGGCCGAAAGGTTGCTGGCCACCGGGATCGACGGCGCCGCCATCACCCGTACCCTGATGGACACCCATCCGTTCGCGTGGTTGCGGATGTTGTCGACGGTGCTGGCCTCGGCGGAGCTGGATCGCGCGGCGCACGGCGGGACCGGGCTGGTCGCGGCGTTCGTCCTGGCCGCCGATCTCGCGGAGGTGCGGCAGGAAGAGGCCGAGAGTGTCGTCGATATCGTGCGCGCGACCGCGGAGGCCGGGATCGCGGCGGTGTTCAAGGAGGCCCGGCCGATCGACGCGCGGCGGCGCTGGACGGTCTCGCTGCGGTCCAAGGACGGCGGTCCCGGTACCGGCGACGGCGCCGATGTGGCCGCCGTGGCGGCGGGACTGGGTGGCGGCGGCCATCGCTACGCGGCCGGATACACGACCTACGGTGAACCGGCGGATATCCTGGCGCAGTTGCGCACCGCACTGGGCTAGCGCGCGAGCCGCTCGAGACAGTTGAGGAGGCGCCCCGCGGCGCGACCCGGGGCAGCCGGGCGCGCTCGCACGGGGCGAGTACGGACGGGAAGCCGACGATGCATACGGAGCCGACCGGGCCACCGGTCCCGGCGGTGGCGGCCGGTCCCCGGCGGATCCTGGGCCTGGCGCTGCCGACCCTGGGTGTGCTGGTGGCCGAGCCGATCTACCTGCTGTTCGATCTCGCCGTGGTGGGCCGGCTGGGGGCGCTGGCTCTCGCCGGTCTGGCGGTGGGTGGCCTGATTCTCGCCCAGGTCAGTTCGCAGCTGACCTTCCTCGCCTACGGCACGACCGCCCGGTCGGCGCGACGGCACGGCGCGGGGGACGAGCCGGGCGCGGTCGAGGAGGGTGTCCAGGCGAGCTGGCTGGCCGGCGGTATCGGGCTGATGATCGTGCTGGTGGTGCAGGTGGCCGGGGTGCCCATCGCCCGAGCGGTGGCGGGGGACGCGCAGATCGTGGCGGAGGCGCTGGCCTGGCTGCGGATCGCCCTGTTCGGGGTGCCGTTGATCTTGCTGTCCATGGCCGGGAACGGGTGGATGCGGGGGGTGCAGCAGACGCGGCGCCCCCTCACGTACGTAGTACTCGGACTGGGCTTGTCGGCGGTGCTGTGCCCGCTGCTGGTGCACGGTCTCGCCGGGTGGCCGAGGCTGGGACTGCCCGGGTCGGCGGTGGCCAATGTGGTGGGTCAGGCGGTGACGGCCGGGCTGTTCCTGGGCGCGCTGGTCCGGGCCCGGGTACCGCTCGCGCCGCGGCTGCCGGTGATGCGGGCCCAGCTGGTGCTGGGCCGTGACCTGATCGCGCGCAGTCTCGCCTTCCAGGCGTGTTTCGTATCGGCCGCCGCCGTCGCGTCCCGGTTCGGGGCGGCGTCGGTGGCGGCGCATCAGCTGGTCCTGCAGCTGTGGAACTTCCTCGCCCTCACCCTGGATTCGCTGGCCATCGCGGCGCAGACGCTGGTGGGCTCGGCGTTGGGCGCGCGGAACGCGGCCGGCGCGCGGGCCGTGGCCCGCCGGGTCACCGGCTGGTCGGAAGTGTTCGCGCTGGCCCTGGCCGCGGCCTTCGCGGCGGGCGCGGCGCTGATCCCGCCGCTGTTCACCACCGACGCCGCGGTCCTGGACCGGACCGGTGTCGTGTGGTGGTACTTCGTGGCCATGATCCCGGTGGCCGGTGTGGTCTTCGCGCTGGACGGGGTGCTGCTGGGTGCGGGGGACGCCGCGTACCTGCGTACCACCACGCTGGGGGCGGCCCTGGTCGGTTTCCTGCCGGCGATCTGGCTGTCGCTGGCCCTCGACTGGGGGATCGGCGGAATCTGGTGCGGCCTGATCGCGTTCATGCTGTTGCGGCTGGCGGCGGTGAGCGCGCGGGCGCTGTCGGGACGCTGGGTCCGTGTCGGCGCCGAAATCCCGTCGTGAGCGGGTACCACGGTGGGTGGTCCGGTACAGCGGTGCCGGGCGAAGCAGGCGATATGCGAAGGTGGGTGTGGTGATACCCAAGTTGATGGCGGTGAGCGATATCCATGTCGGTCACCAGGGCAACAAGCCGGTGGTCGAGGACATCCGTCCCGATTCCCCGGAGGACTGGCTGATCGTCGCCGGCGATGTCGCCGAACGCAGCGACGATATCCGCTGGGCGTTGAAACTGCTGCGGGAGCGGTTCGCCACCGTGATCTGGGTGCCCGGCAACCACGAACTGTGGACCACCGCCAAGGACCCGGTGCAGATGCACGGGGTGGCGCGCTACGACTACCTGGTCTCGATGTGCCGGGACCTGGACGTGCTCACTCCCGAGGATCCGTTCCCGGTGTGGACCGGCGCGGGCGCCGAGGCGCACGGCGGCGCGGTGACCATCGCGCCGCTGTTCCTGCTCTACGACTACTCGTTCCGGCCCGAGGGCGCCCGCACCAAGGCCGAGGGCCTGGCCATCGCCCGGGAGCGCAATGTCGTGGCCACCGACGAGTTCCTGCTGTCGCCGGATCCCTACCTCACCCGCGACGCCTGGTGTGAGGCCCGATTGCGCGCGACCCGGCGCAAACTCGACAATCTGCCCGAGGGCACGCCGCTGGTCCTGATCAATCATTTCCCGCTGGTGCGCGAGCCCACCGATATGCTCTGGTACCCCGAGTTCGCGCTGTGGTGCGGGACCGAGCAGACCGCCGACTGGCACACCCGTTACAACGTGCACTGCGCCGTCTACGGGCATCTGCACATTCCGCGGACCACGTTCTACGACGGGGTCCGGTTCGAGGAGGTCTCGCTGGGTTACCCGCGGGAATGGCAGAAGCGCGGTAAACCCGACAATCTGCTGCGCCAGATCCTGCCCGATCCGGAGTACGCCCCGGGCGATCTCAACGAATGGGGCGGTCATTTCCGGGTGACCCCCGAGATGGCGGCGGCCGCGGCGGAGATGCGCGCCAAGGTTCAGCAGCGGCGCGGGCTCGACTGAATGCCGGGCCGTACGCCGGAGGCCGCGGACCCGGCGACGTCGCGGGCGGGCGGCGGACGATGTGGCCGGGTACGCACCCAGTAGGCTCGGCGACGATGATCGAGACAATCCTGCCCGCCGATGTCGCCTCCGCCGAGTTGCTCGACTATCCGGAGGATCTGAAACCGTATCCCGCCGAGGAGCACCTGATCGCGAAATCGGTGGACAAGCGGCGACGTGATTTCATCGGCGCGCGGCACTGTGCCCGTCAAGCCCTGGCGCAGCTCGGCGAACCGCCGGTGGCGATCGGCAAGGGCGAGCGGGGCGCGCCGGTGTGGCCGCGCGGAATCGTGGGTAGCCTCACCCACTGCGACGGGTTCCGCGGTGCGGCGCTGGCACACAAGCTGCGCTACCGGTCGATCGGGATCGACGCCGAACCGCATGACACCCTACCCGAGGGAGTGCTCGATTCGGTGAGCCTGCCCGCCGAACGAGAATGGCTGCGCACCAGCGATTCCGCGCTGCACCTCGATCGCCTGCTGTTCTGCGCCAAGGAGGCCACCTACAAGGCGTGGTTCCCGCTCACCACCCGCTGGCTCGGATTCGAGGACGCGCACATCACCTTCACCGTGGACGAGGCCACCGACAGCACCGGATCGGGGACCTTCCGGTCGCAGCTGCTGGTGCCCGGGCAGACCGGTGACGGGGGATCGCCGCTGACCGCGTTCGACGGGCGCTGGCGGATCACCGGCGGGTTCATCGTCACCGCGATCGCGCACAGCTGATGGCGGATCTGCTGGGCGGTCTGCTGATCGTCGACAAGCCGGGTGGCCCGACCAGCCACGATATCGTGGCGAAAGCGCGGAAACTGCTGCACACCAAGAAGGTCGGGCACGCGGGCACACTCGACCCCATGGCCACCGGGGTGCTGGTGCTCGGGGTGGAGCGCGCCACCAAACTGCTGGGACTGCTCACCCTCACCACCAAGAGCTATACCGCGACCGTCCGGTTGGGCCGGTCCACCACCACCGACGACGCGGAAGGGGAGGTGCTCACCACCGCGGCGGCCGGCGGCGTCGACGATGCCGATATCGCCCGGGTCGTCGCCACACTCACCGGTGAGATCCAGCAGGTTCCCGCCACCGTGAGCGCCATCAAGGTGGGCGGGGAGCGCGCCTATGCCCGGCACCGGGCCGGTGAAGAGGTGACGCTCGCGGCGCGTCCGGTCACCGTGTCCCGGTTCGAGGTGCTGGCGCGTCGGGACCTCCCGCACGAGGGGCTTGTCGACCTGGATGTGGTGGTCGACTGCTCGTCGGGCACCTATGTGCGCGCCCTGGCCCGCGACCTGGGTGCGGCGCTCGGGGTGGGTGGCCATCTGACCGCGTTGCGGCGGACCCGGGTCGGGCCGTTCACGCTGGAACACGCGCGCACGCTGGAGGAGCTGGACGAGGACCCGGCGCCGAGCCTGGATATCGATGCCGCGGTGGAGCTGTCCTTCCCGCATCGCACGATCGACGCCGCCGAGGCGGAGAAGCTGCGGGACGGGCGCTGGCTGGAGCCGGTCGGGACGGCGGGGGTGTACGCCGCCCGCACCGCGGACGGCAAGGCCATCGCGCTGCTCCAGGAGAAGGGCAATCGCGCCGCGCCGGTGCTGGTGGTGCGCCCGCGCGGACTGATCGACTGATCGATCCGGTCAGCCGGGGATCGGTTCGGCGTATCGGCCGCGCAGCCGCTGGACCGCATCGTCCATATGGTCGCGGAGCAGCCGGTGCACGCGCGCCGGGGTCGCCGCACTGATCGCCTCGCGTAGCGCCACATGTTCCTGGGCCTGTTCCCGCAGGTCCGGATAGGTGGTCTGGAGGGCCCCGAGGCACATCCTGGTCTCGATCAGCAGGGTGCGCGCCGCCCGGACCAGGCGCGGGCTACCGGCCGCGGCCACCAGCGCCTCGTGGAACTGCCGGTCGGCGTCGGAGACACCCGCGGCGTCCCCGGCCGCGGCCCGGTCGAGCATGGCCGCGACGCTCGGCGCCAGCGCCTCGTGGGCGATATCCCGGCGGCCGTCGAGGATCAGGGTGAGGGCGCCGCCTTCGATGGCGGTGCGCGCCCGGTAGATGTCGACGACATCGGCCAGGGTCAATTCGATGACGAAGATGCCGCGGTTGCGGATGCTGTGCAGGAGTCCCTCCGACACCAGCCGCTGCATGGCCTCGCGGACCGGCCCGCGGGACACCCCGAACCGGGCGGCCAGATCCGCTTCGCCGAGCTGCTCACCCGGGCCCAGCCCGCCGCGGACGATCGCCTCGCGCAGTTTGTCCGCGATCACCTCGGCGGTGGACCGTTGATCGACCGGTTCGAAATCAATCACCGACATGAACAGACCCTTCCGCGAACAATGCGCCCAGCGACGACGATATCGGTCCGGCGCCGATCAGCCGCAATCCTTCCCAGATGGTGACCTGGTTCGCGGTGAGTACCGGTTTGCCCAGCGCTTCCTCCAGCCGCGGCAGCACCTCGAGGGTGTGCATGGCGGTATCGGGGATCAGCAGGGCTTCGGCGTCGGGATGGTCGTTGGCGACGGCGAGCTCGAGCACCTCGTCGGCGGTGAGCGTGCCTACCTCCGCGGCGGTTTCGATACCCGCGCTCCGGAACGCGACGACCGTGATCCCGGCATCGGCCAGGAAGTCGGCGAACAGTCGGGCGACCTCGTCGGGGTAGCTCGCCGCCACCGCCACCCGGCGGATGCCCAGCGCCCGGGCCGCCGAGACGAACGCGAAGCTGGTGCTGGAGGCGGGGACGCCCGCGGCTTCGGCCAGATCGCGGACCTGTTCGCGGGCCCCGTCCGGGCCGTAGACGAAACTGCCGGAGGTGCACGCCCAGACGACCGCGTCGGGCCGCTGCGGGGCCAGCTGTTCGGCTCCGTGCCGCAGTTTGTCCGGACTGCCCAGGTCCAGCAGTTCCGGGATCGCGTGCAGGTCGGTGCCGTAGATATGGGCCACCGGCAGGCGTACGCCGAGCAATGTCTCCGCGCGCGGGTAGTCGTCCTCGGCGGCGTGGTCGGGATAGATGAAACCGATCGTGGGGGCCGGCATGGGGTCTCCGTTCCTGTCTCGGGTCCGGTCGGGCGTCGGCATGGGTCAGAACACCTCGAGCAACCATCGGCCGGGGCCCATCATGGGCAGTTTCATCCGGCCGAGACAGGCCCACATGGTGAGCTGGTTGGCGGTGAGGATCGGTTTGCCCAGCGCCTTTTCCAGCGGTTCGATGATGTCGTAGGTGGGCAGGTTGGTGCAGCTCACGAAGATGGCCTCGGCCTGCGGGTCGTCGGCGCCGAGGATCCGTTCGGCGATGGTGCGGTAGTTGACCTTCCAGATACCGCCGCCCAGCCCCAGGTGTTCGGAACGGATCACCGCGCAACCGGCCTCGTCGAGGAAATCGCGCAATTTGCCGGTGAGCACTTCGTCGTAGGGAGTCATGATGGAGATCCGGCCGATATTGAGATGGCGGACGGCCTCGAGCAACGCGCCGGAGGTGGTGACGGCGTTCGCGGCTCCGGCGCGGCAGATCGTATCGCGCAGTGAGCGTTCGTAATCGATGCCCTTGATGAAACTGCCCGAGGTACACAGATAGGCGACGACCTCGGGTTCGACGTGCAGCACATTGCGCGTCGCGGCGGTGAGATGCACGGTGTCGGAGACCAGTTCGGCCATGGCCAGCGAGACCGGCACCGGTTCGTACGGTGTCCGCGCCAGGTGCAGGCTCACCTCCAGCGGCGCCCAGCGCCAGAGCTCACGCTCCAGTGCCAGGTCGAACGGCGCGATGACACCGATGCCCCGCTGCGCGACCGGGCCCTCCATATCGGGAAAATCGAACTCCACTGCGGCCCCTCTCGCACTCAGCCGGGAAGACCTCCGAGGACGATCGGATTGTTGACAATCATACGATGTGACCATACCGTGTCAATATGGAATCGGGCCCCCTCGTCACCGTTGTGCACAGTGGCCGACCGCCCGATCCGGCCCTGATGGCGCCGGTGAGTGCGCGGGCCACGGTGCGGTACACCGACTCCGCCGGATTGGCGGACGCGCTGCCCGGCGCGCAGGTGCTGTTCGTCTACGACTTCCAGACCCGTGCGCTGCCCGCCGCCTGGCCCGCCGCCGATCGGCTGCGGTGGGTGCATGTCGCCGCGACCGGAGTCGATACAGTGCTGTTCCCGGCGCTGCGCGACAGCGACGTCGTCGTCACCAACACCCGGGGTGTCTTCGACACGGCGATCGCCGAATATGTCCTCGGGCAGATCCTCGATTTCGCCAAGGACCTCACCGGCTCCACTCGTCTCCAGCAGCAACAGATCTGGCAGCATCGCGAATCCGAGCGTATCGCGGGTTCCACCGCGCTAGTCGTCGGTACCGGCGCGATCGGCCGGGCCATCGCCGGACTGCTGCGCGCCGCCGGGATGCGAGTGCGTGCGGTGGGCCGCCGGCACCGCCGCGACGATCCGGATTTCGGCGTCGTCACCCCCGACCTCCACGCCGAACTGCCCTGTGCCGACTACGTGGTGGCCATCGCCCCGCTCACCGACCGCACCCGGCGGATGTTCGACGCCCGGGCGTTCGGCGCCATGAAACCGCATGCCCGGTTCATCAATGTGGGCCGCGGCGAACTCGTGGTGACCGACGACCTCGTCGCCGCCCTCCGTTCGGGGGCCATCGCCGGCGCCGCGCTGGACGTGGTGGACCCGGAACCGCTACCGTCCGGCCATCCACTGTGGACCCTGCCCACCGCGCGGATCACACCGCACAATTCCGGTGACTTCATCGGCTGGCGTGCCGAGATGGTCTCCGCGTTCGCCACCAATTTCGACCACTGGTCGGCCGGCCGTCCGCTGGACAATGTCGTCGACAAAACGCTGGGGTACGTGCCCGGCTGAAGGAGGGCCCAGAATGAGCCACCCCGAGACCCCACGACCGACCGACCCCGTCGAGATGACCGCGGTCGAACTGGTCTCGGCCTATGCCGCCGGGATCCTCTCGCCGGTCGAAGCGACCGAGGCCGTACTCGCCGCCATCACTGCCCGCGATACCGATATCAACGCTTTCTGCCTGGTGGATCCGGACCGGGCGTTGGTACAGGCCAAGGATTCCGAGGCACGCTGGCAGTCCGGGCACGTCCGCGGATTGCTCGACGGCGTCCCGATCTCGATCAAGGACATCTTCCTCACCGAGGACTGGCCCACCCGGCGCGGCTCGCTGAGCATCGGCCCGGAGGGCCCCTGGCCCGTGGACAGCCCGGTCGCGGCGCGGGTGCGGGAGGACGGCATGGTGATGGTGGGCAAGACCACCACGCCGGAGATCGCCTGGAAGGGCGTGACGGACAGCCCGCTCACCGGGGTCACCCGCAACCCGCTCGATCCCACGCGCACCGCGGGCGGGTCTTCCGGTGGCAGCGCCGCGGCGGTGGCCGCCGGGATGGGTCCGGTCTCGGTCGGTACCGATGGCGGCGGCAGCGTGCGGATTCCGGCGGCGTTCTGCGGCATCGTCGGCTTCAAACCCACCCACGGCCGCATCCCGCTGTACCCGGCCAGCCCGTTCGGCCCGCTGGCCCACGGCGGACCGCTGACCCGCACGGTCGAGGACGCGGCCCTGCTTCTCGATATCCTCTCCCTGCCCGACCCCCGCGACCCCACCGCGCTCGCGCCCACGCTGACCACCTTCCGCGGCCAGATCCAGCGCGATGTCCGCGGCGTGACCGCCGCGTATTCGCCCACGCTGGGTTATGTGCGGCCCGATCCGGAGGTCGAGGCGATCGTGTCCGCGGCCGTGGACGCGCTGGAGACCGCCGGGCTGCGGGTATCGGCCGCCGACCCCGGTTTCGCCGACCCGCGCGACGCCTTCGACGTGATGTGGGCCGCGGGCGCCGCGGCCATGCTGGCGACCTTCCCGGAGGGTGCGCGCGAGAATGCCGACCCCGGCCTGCGGCGGATCTGGGAATACGGTGAAACCCTCACCGCGACCGACTATCTCGACGCCCGCGCGGTGGCCGCCCAGGTGGCGATCACCATGGGGACCTTCCACACCGCCTACGATATCCTCCTCACCCCCACGGTGCCGATCACGGCGTTCGAAGCCGGCCACGATGTGCCGCCCGGCAGCGAGATGTCGGACTGGCCGGATTGGACGCCCTACACCTATCCGTTCAATCTCACCCAGCAGCCCGCGCTCAGTATTCCGGCCGGGCGGACGAGCGCCGGTTTGCCCGTCGGGTTGCAGATCGTGGGGCCCCGGCACTCCGACGATCTGGTGCTGGCGATCGGACGGTTCGCGGAGGCGGTACTGGCCGGCCGCTGAGCTGTGTTCATCGGCGCCGCGGGGTCGAGGCCCCAGAAGGTCCCGTCGTTCAGACCTCGAGACTCGCGCTTCGCGCATGCGATGTGCGGTGGGCCTTCCATAGAGTGCGACCGTTGAGCACCTTCGGTCAAACGCGGGACGGGCCTCAACCCTTCGAGGGCCTCGCTGAACTCGGCACCGAGAAGAGTGCCGCTGCTGGTGAAGACGATCAGAGGCGAGGCGGGCCCGGGCGGTCGAGTCGGCATCCGACCCGGACGTCGAAGGCCGACGCAACCCGCATGTGTCGAGTTTTACGAGACACCTCAAAGGGTTGAGGCCCGTCTCGCCGTTTCGGCCTCGAAGCGCATGCGGCGAAGCCGCGAGTCTCG
>NZ_JBEXLL010000087.1:0-25721 GCF_040609955.1 Nocardia sp. NPDC004568 | reverse complement strand
TGCCGCGATCTGGCACAACCACACGATCGGCGCACCGGTCACCCGGTCACTGATCGCCTACGACCATTGACCAGGGTTTGGACTTACTCGTCTAGCGTGAAAGACGCGCCGGAAACCCGGCCGAGCCTCCCGAAAGGACGACCTCGATGGCCACCACATTGCGTGAGCTGAACGGCTTCGACCAGACCCCGGCCACCCTGGCCGGGGCCACCGTGCGGAGCCCCGCGGCCGAGGTCTCGGCAGTCCAGCTCCACCGCAGCGCTCTGGCCACCATCGCCGACCTCTACGGCATCGTCGTGCTCTCCGCTGCCGATCTCGGCCGGGCCGTGGTGTGACCCGTCCTACCGCGTCGGGGTGTTGGGAGTCTCGAGCAGCGGAACCCACCATCGCCGCCGGCCCAGCCGATTTCGTTCGGCGCCGCTACCCGGCCGCGGTGGACCGGACACCGGGAAGCGCCGGGTGCACTAACGGCCGGTCAGTGTCGAGTACACGACCATCAGTGCCCGCCCGGCCTCGGCCGCCGTCGACTCGTCCGCGGACAGCATGCGCAGGGCCCGCCGCAGCAGCGCGGGGTCCAGGTCGTCGGGGGCCGGCCGGACGCCCGGTGCCGGCAGCGCGGGCAGTTCCAGACTCTCGCCGTAGGGATCGGTGGGCTCGCCGCTCTCCGGCGTGGTGGCCTCGACCCCGCTGATGAGGGTGTCCAGGCTCAACCCGCGCAGGGTCAGCAGATCTCGCGGATGGTCGTCGAGACGTTCGGCGAGCAGACAGGCGACCGCGATCGCGTGTTTACACGGCCAGCCGGGATCCGGGCAGGTGCAGCCGAAATCGATATCCGCGGCGGTCTCCGGGAGCAGGTGCGGGGCGAGTTCGCGGGGCAGATCGCCGGAGACCACCCGGGCGAGCATGCCGGGCGAACCCCGGATCAGCTCGACCAGCAAGTCCACTTCCTCGTCACGCAGGCGGCGGATATCGCAGGTCGTGGTGAACGGGCGTGGCTGGCTGCCCTGCACCTCGGCGGAGACGGAGCCGGGCTCGATCCGGTAACTCACCACCTGCCCCGCCCGCGCGTAGGTGCGCCCGCGGGAGAGCCGGCCGGGGTCGGCGAGCCGCTCGACCACCTCCAGGAAGCTCTTGCCCCAGAAGGTGCGGGCGAAGGCGCCGCGCCGGCTGCGCGCGCCGACCCCACCGGAAACGGCCCGGCGCCGGCCGAATTCGCTGAAATCGGCCATCACTCACCCACCGCTTCGGCGCCGAGGGTGAACAGCCGGGCCAGATCGTCGTTACCGAGTTCGGTGATCCAGTTCTCGCCGACCCCGACCGCCAGATCGGCCAGTTCGCTCTTGCCCGTGATCATCTCGTCGATACGTTCCTCGATGGTGTCGACGCAGACCAGTTTGCGCACCTGCACCGCCCGGCGCTGCCCGATCCGGAACGCGCGATCGGTGGCCTGGTTCTCCACGGCCGGATTCCACCAGCGGTCCAGGTGCACGACGTGATTGGCGGCGGTCAGGTTCAGTCCGGTGCCACCTGCCTTGAGCGAGAGCAGCATGATCGGCGGTCCCTCGGCACCCTGGAAGGCCGCCACCATCGCGTCCCGTCGTTTCTTGGCGACTCCGCCGTGCAGGAACGGGATCTCGCCGCCGAAGCGTTCGGCGAGATACGGCGCGATGAGCTCGCCGAATTCGCGGAACTGGGTGAACAGCAGTGCCTTCTCCCCCTCGGCCAGCACGGCGTCGAGCACATCCTCGACCAGGGCCAGCTTGCCGGACCGATGCGCGCCGCGCCGCAGCACCGCGGAGGAGTCACCGAGGAAATGCGCGGGGTGGTTGCAGACCTGCTTCAGCCGGGTGAGCGCGCCGAGCACCGCCCCCTTGCGGGCCATTCCCTTCGCATCGCGCAGCTTCTCGAGCATGTCCTCGACCACCGCCTGATACAGCGCGGCCTGCTCGACGGTGAGGTTGGCCCGCACCGTCATCTCGAGTTTGTCCGGCAGATCGCTGATCACGGCGGGGTCGGTTTTCACCCGGCGCAATAGGAACGGCGAGGTCACGGTACGCAGCCGGGTCACCGCGTTCTCGTCGTTCTCCCGCTCGATCGGTACGGCGAAACGGGCCCGGAAGGTCTGCGGACTGCCCAGCAGTTTCGGTACCGCGAAATCGAAGATCGAGCGGAGCTCCTCGAGCCGGTTCTCCACCGGCGTGCCGGTGAGCGCCAGCCGGTGCCGGGCGGGCAGCGCCCGGGCGGCCCGGGCCTGCCGGGTCGCCGCGTTCTTGATGTGCTGGGCTTCGTCGAGCACCACGCGCTCCCACCGCTGCCGGGACAGATCGGCGATATCGCGGGCGAGCAACGCGTAGGTGGTGACCACCAGATCCGCCCCGGCCACCGCCGCGTCGAGGTCACGGCCCAGCGCGCGCCCGGTGCCGTGGTGCACCAGGACACGCAGATCGGGTGCGAACCGTTCGGCCTCGCGCTGCCAGTTGCCGACCACCGACATCGGGCACACCAGCACGGTCGGCCCGGGGGCGCGATCGCCCTCGCGTTCGTGCAGCAGCAGCGCCAGCACCTGGACGGTCTTGCCCAGGCCCATATCGTCGGCGAGAACCGCCCCGCAACCGAGCCGGTTCATGGTCGCCAGCCAGGCCAGGCCGCGTTCCTGATAGGGACGCAACTGCGCCTTCAACCGTCCAGGCACGGGCACCGGATCCGCCGGCCGGTCGGGGTCGAACAGCGCAGCGGGCCAGCCGCTCGCCGTGACCTCGGTCAGCGGCACGCGCCCGGCCCGGTTCTCGCTGATCTCGCCGATCAGATCGGCGAGGGTGATCTCGTGGTCGCCGTGGTGCAGCGCGACGAATTTCGCGGCGGCCGCGAGCACGGTGTGATCGGCCTGCACCCATTCCCCGCGCAAGCGCACCAGATCGGACTGGGCGGTGATCAACCGCTGCATCTCGTCCTGGGACAGCACGATATCGCCGAGTGCCAGTTCCCACCGGTAGCCGACCAGCCCGTCCAGCCCCACGGTGCTCTCGGCGGCGGGCACCGCGGCGCCCTCGACCCGCAATCGCAGACTCGGCTCGGTGATGTTCCAGGCGCGGGGCAGCAGCAGCGGAATCCCCGCGGCCGACAGTGCCTGCGCCCCGTGGGCGACCAGATCGGCCACCACCTCGGTCGGCAACAGCAGATCCAGGCTGTGCGGGTCGCCCGGCACATCACGCAGCCGTGGATAGGCGCGCTGCGCCCGGCCCAGCCATTCCAGGCCCAGGCGTACCTCGTCGGCGGCGCCCGGCACCGGGATCGGCCGCGGCGCCGTCCCGTCGGCCCGCAGGCAGACCTCGAGGCGCCACAGCGCGGACGCGTCCGCGGTTTCGGTGAACTCCCCGTCGGGTTCGCGCAGACGCAGCACCAGGCCGTTCTCCTCGGTGGCGCGGCTCTCCCGCCACTGCCGCAGCACCTCGGCCGCCTGATGGCTACCCGTGTCCACCGGGACATCCGTGCGCAACCCGTGCATCAGCGGGTGCGGGTGCGGATCCGCCGTGACGAGCTCCCGGACCATCGGATCGGTGAGCTCGGTGACCATATCGTCGAGCACATCGCCGGGCGGCCCGGCGACCCGGAGGGCCGGCGGCAGCAGGGCGGCGAGTTCGGCGAGCCAGGCGCGCTGGCCGGGCCCACCCGACAGCGTCCAGCGCGCCCACCATTCACCGTCGTCGCGCCGGAGTTCGGGAACCACCGCACCGGCCCGCACCCAGCGTTCGAGCCCCTGGGCGATATGGCCCAGGAAACGCAGATCACCGGCCACGGCGCCGATCGGCAGCCGCTGCCGGAGCGCGGCGGCGGCGGGGCCCGGGGCGAGCGCGTGCGCCCGCACCGTTTCCCGGCGGGTGCCCGCCTCGTCCGCCACGAGCACCTCGGCCCGATGCCGGAAACGCGATTCGGCCAGTACCGACCCGAGCAGGCCCGGTACCGGCGGTCCGTCGGCGGGCTCGGTACCCGGGGCACGCCACAGCAGCAGCCCGGAACCGGGCGACCACAGTCCGTGCAACATGGCCCCATCAAATCAGCCGGGTGCGACAGGCCCCGCGGGTCCCCCACCTCGTATCCCCGGCACGGGCCGGTGGACGCGATACCGGCCCGGCGCACCCGGGCTGTCTCTGGATTTATCCCCCGCGACAGCACATACTGGGAAATATCCGCTGGTCACCGCTGATATCCGTACCCGCCGAGCGCAGCCCCGCCGGGCGGCTCGGGCTGCCTCCGGCGGCCACGCGCGGTGCCCGGCGCAGCCCGGTCCGCGAACAGCGGTCCCATCACACAGCGGCATCTCGGCACCTCGGTGCCATCGAAAAGCGGAGGGCAGCAGTATGACGATTCTGCTCCAGGTTCTCGAGCAGAGCTACACGCCGACGACCCCGTGGGAACGACGCAAGTTCACCTTCGTGAATGCCGACAAGATCGTCGGCATGCGGCTCGACGGGCAGTGCGGGGTATGGCTGGACCTGTCCCGGCCCGGGGAATCGCAGCGCCTGGCCCATACCGCCGTACCCGAAGAGGCGGTCACGTTTCTCCTCACCGCCTTCGCCAAGATCGCCGAATGTACCGACAGCGGTGGGTCCTGGGTGATCGGTCACGACGGGGTGCACATCGATTCCCTTGTCGCCACCCGCTTCCCACCCCGCAACAGCCGGGTCGACAACGACGAACTGCTGGCCCGCGCCTGGCTCTGACACCGGAAACCCCATAGCTGTCGGAGGGGTCCGGTATACCGGTATCCGTGATGACACGGGGGACGATTCACGCGGTCACCGCTCTGTGTACCGCCTTTCTGCTACTGGCTTCCGGCACCGGGTGCGCGGCCGTCGCCGGACAGCGGCCCGCACCGGGCAGTCCGGGGCGGGCGCAGCTGGAACAGTTGCTCGGCGCGGTCCGGGTGGTACCGCAACGCCCACATCCGGGCGGATACGAACGCGCCTGCGGGGCCGGGCAGGGATGCGTTTTCGGCCCCGCCTGGTCCGACGACCACGACGGTCCCGGCGGGCGGGACGGCTGCGATACCCGTAACAATGTGCTGGCGCGCCAGCTCACCGGAGTCGGCTACCGGCCCGGCAGCCACCGGTGCGTCGTGCAGTCCGGCACCCTCGCCGATCCCTATACCGGCGCCCTCATCGTGTTCAGCAAGGAGAACGCCCGGCGGATACCGATCGACCACATCTATCCGCTGGCCGCGGCCTGGGATCTCGGAGCGGCCGGGTGGTCGGCTGCCCAGCGCGTCCGATTCGCCAACGATATCGATTACAACCTGCAGGCCACCGACGACGCGGCCAATACCGACAAGAGCGACGGCACTCCCGCGGATTGGCTGCCGCCGTCCCGGCCCGGGCACTGCTACTACGCGGGCCGCTATCTCACCGTCGCCGTACGCTACGAGCTTCCGGTCACCGCCGCCGATCACGCGGCGCTGCGCCGGGTCGCCGCGACCTGCGGATGATCCCCGGGCCTACACGCCGGTCGCGACCGGCCGTTTCGGATCGTGTGCCCACTGTGACCACGAGCCCGGGTAGAGCGCCGCCTGGACCCCCACCACGGCGAGCGCGGCGATCGCGTGCGCGGCCGTCACACCCGAGCCGCAGTACACCGCGACCGGGGCCGCGCCGATCTCACCGAACCGCTCGCGCAGCAGGTCCGCGGGCAGGAAACAGCCGTCCTGATCGAGATTCTCACTGCTCGGCGCACTGATCGCGCCGGGTATGTGCCCGGCGCGTGGATCGATGTGTTCCTGTTCGCCGCGGTAGCGCTCGGCCGCGCGGGCATCCAGCAGGACCCCTTCCCAGCGGGCGACCGCGTCGGCGTCGATCACCGGCAGCCGGCCGGGCCGCAGTTCGATATCGCCGGTTGCCGGATCCGGTTCCACCCCGGTGGCCACTTCGCCGCCGGACCGGATCCACGCCGGCAGCCCGCCGTCCAGGATCCGGACATCGGCGATACCGGCCCAGCGCAGCAGCCACCACGCCCGGGCCGCGGACATCCCGCCGATCGCGTCGTAGACCACCACCGGATCACCCGTGCACAGCCCCCAGCTGCGGGCACAGGCCTGGAGCCGGCTCGGATGCGGGAGCGGGTGCCGGCCGTGGGCGGGTGAGGGCAGAGCGGCGAGTTCGGTGTCCAGGTCGACGAACACCGCTCCGGGTATATGACCGTTCTGGTATTGCTGGGGCCCGTCCGGATCGCCGAGTTGCCAGCGCACATCCAGCAGGCGCAGATCCTTCTCTGTTGATTCCCGGAGTTCGTCAGCCGAGATCAATACCGCGTTCAACGCAGCTCCTCGTCCAAGGGTCTGGAACAGATTTCGCCACCGTACGCGCCGACGGTCCGCGAAGTCCACGCGTACACGGATATCCGCGACGCGGTGTCAGATCCGGGCGAGCAGCGTCAACGGGTCCTCCAACAGGCCGGCGACGGTCGCCAGGAAGCGCGCCGCCGCCTCACCGTCGATCATCCGATGATCGAAACTCAGCGTCAGCGTCACCACCGAGCGGATCGCCAGTTCGTCGCGGAAGACCCACGGCCGTTTCACCACCGCGCCCAGGCACAGGATCGCGGCCTCTCCCGGATTGACCAGCGGCGTTCCGGATTCCACGCCGAAAACGCCGACATTGGAGATGGTGAACGTGCCCCCGCGCAGATCCGCCGGCCCCGCCCGGCCGTCGCGCGCGGTCCGGGCCAGCCACCCGATCTCGCGGCACAGTTCGCGCAGGCTCAGGGTCTGGGCGTCTTTGATGTTGGGCACGAGCAGCCCGCGCGGGGCGGCCACCGCGATACCCAGGTTGACGTAGTGCCGGGTGACGATCTCCCCGTTCGCCTCGTCCCAGAAGGTATTGATGACCGGGAACTCGGCCAGCGCGGCGAGGACCGATTTCGCCACCAGCGCGAGCAGTGTGGGGGTGATTCCCTCGAAGGACCGGGACCCGCGCAGATGTTCCAGAAGTTCCAGCGAGGCAGTGACGTCCACCGTGATCGAGGTATCGGCCTGCGGGATCGTTCGCGCACTCGTGACCATGGCCTCCGCCGTCCGCTTGCGGACCCCGGCGATCGGCGTGCGCTCCTCCCGCACCGACCCGGCGGCCCGTGTCCCGGCCGGCGCCGCCTCGGCCTGCGCGTCGTGGTCGCGGGTATCCGGTTCCGAAACCGGAACGGCACCACGGACATCCGCGACGGTGACCGCTCCGTCCGGTCCGGAGCCGGCCACATACCAGAGGTCTATCCCCAGTTCCCGGGCCAGTTTGCGGGCTCCCGGCGTCGCGGCCACCCGTTGCGATTCGGCAGCGCCCGCGCGCACGGAATCACCACCGGGCTCCGGCGTCGCCTCCGCCGTCCGCGCCGGCACGCCGTGCGGCGCGCCGATGATGCCGCCTTCATAGGACATTCCGTTGCCGGCGGACTGTTCCGTGGGTGGCGCCACCGCACCACCGGTGCGCTGCCCACCGCGCCGCCGCCGCGAGCCACGCTCCTCCGACGGCCCGTAGCCGACCAGCACCGAGGGCCGCCCCGCGGAGCCCGAACTCGTCGCGACCGTGCGTATCCGGAGCAATGGCGCACCGACCTCGATGGTCGCTCCGGGCTCGGCGAGCAGTTCCACGACGGTCCCGGCGAACGGGGACGGCAGCGCGACCACCGCCTTCGCCGTCTCGACCTCGGCGATGGTCTGGTTCAACGCGACCTCGTCGCCCACCGCCACCGTCCAGTTCTGGAATTCGGCATCGGTGAGTCCTTCGCCGAGATCGGGGAGACGGAACTCCAGAATCTCGGTATCTGCGGCACGACCTTCGTCGGCGCGGGCGTCGTCGTCCACGGTTCGGGCACCTCCGGCTGGCGTCAGGGCGGGATCACACTTCAGGCGGCAAGCGTTCGATCGACCGCCTCCAGGATCCGATCCGGGTCGGGCAGATGATGCTTCTCGAGCTTAGCCGGAGGGTAGGGGATATCGAACCCGGCGACCCGCAGCACCGGCGCCTCGAGCCGATAGAAGCACCGCTCGGTGATCCGGGCGGCGATCTCGGCGCCGATACCGCCGGTGCGCGAGGCCTCGTGCACGACGATGAGCCGGCCTGTCCGGTCCACCGAATCGGCGACGGTGTCCACATCCAGCGGCGCCAGGCTCCGCAGATCCACAACCTCCAGCGAGATGCCCTCCTCGGCGCCCGCCGTCGCGGCGGCCAGCGCGGTGGCGACCGTGCCCCCGTAGGCGACCACGGTGGCGTCGGTCCCGCGCACGCACACCCGGGCCCGGTCCAACGGCAGATCGGGTTCGGCAGCCGGGTCGACCTCGGCCTTGTCCCAGTACCGGCGCTTGGGTTCGAAGAAGATCACCGGATCGTCCAGGGCGATGGCCTGCCGGATCATGGTGAATGCGTCGGCCGGATTGCTCGGCGCGACCACTCGCAGCCCCGCGGTGTGCGCGAAATACGCCTCGGGTGATTCGGAATGATGCTCGACCGATCCGATACCGCCCCCGAACGGGATACGGATGGTCAGCGGTGCCCGGACCGCGCCCCGGGTCCGGTAGTGGATCTTGGCGACCTGGGAGACGATCTGGTCGAACGCCGGATACACGAACCCGTCGAACTGGATCTCGCACACCGGCCGGTAGCCGCGCAACGCCATCCCGAACGCCGTCCCGATGATGCCGGATTCCGCCAGCGGCGTATCGATCACGCGGCGGTCCCCGAAATCCTTCTGCAGCGCGTCGGTGACCCGGAAGACGCCCCCGAGCCGGCCGATGTCCTCGCCCATCAGCACCACTTGCGGATCCTCTTCCAGCGCACTGCGCAGCCCGGCGTTGAGGGCCGCGGCGAAGGTGGTGATCATGAGCGGACTCCTTCCTCGCGCCGGGTGGGCGCGACGGTGGCGAGCGCCCCGGCCGGGTCGTCGGCCAGGTACGTGAGATAGCCCCGGCGCTGCTCGTCGATGCCCCGGTGCGCGGTCGCGTAGACGTGCTCGAAGAGTTCCGACGGCTCGGGGTCGGCCATGGTGAGGGTCTCGGTGCGCATTCGGTGGGCCACCTCGTCGGCGCGTTCCTCCACTCGCCGCCGGGTCTCGGCGTCGAGCAGACCCTCGCGTTCCAGTAGCAGCCGCGTCCGCAGGATCGGATCGCGCCGCGCCCACTCCTCGGTCTCGGCCGCGGTGCGGTAGCGGGTGGGATCGTCGGCGGTCGTATGCGGACCCATACGGTAGGTGATGGCCTCGATGAAGGAGGGTCCGCCGCCGGTGCGGGCACGCGCGACCGCCTGCCTGGTGACTGCCAATACGGCCAGCACATCGTTGCCGTCGACCCGGATCGCGGGAATCCCGTAACCGACCGCGCGCTGGGCGATCGGCGTGGCGCTCTGCAACTGCACCGGTTCGCTGATCGCCCAGTGATTGTTCTGGCAGAAGAACACCACCGGCGCGCTCCAGCTCGCGGCGAAGGTCAGCGCTTCGGCGATATCGCCCTGACTGGTGGCACCGTCTCCGAAGTAGGTGACCGTCGCGATCTCGGCGCCGTCGAGATGGGCGGCGTAGGCGTAACCGGTGGCGTGCAACGCCTGGGCGCCGACCACGATGGCCGGGTTGGCCATATTGGCCACCGCCGGGTCACCGGCGGAGTGCGATACGCCCCGCCACATCCCGGTGAGGGCACTCGGCCGCACCCCGCGGCAATAGGCGACGGCGCTCTCCCGGTAGCTGCCGAATACGTAGTCGTCGGGATGGAGCGCGTGGGCCGATCCCACCTGGGCCGCCTCCTGCCCTTGGCACGGCGCCCAGAGGCCGAGTTGTCCCTGCCGGGCCAGCGCGACGGCCTCGGTATCGATCCGCCGGGTGACCACCAGGTCCTCGTAGAGCTGACGGAGTTCACCGGGCCCGATATCGGCGACCAGGGCCTGATATTCGGGGTGGTGCACCCGAGCGCCGTCGGGCTGGATCAACTGCACCGGATACTCGGTTGTGCCGGGCATCGGCCTCGCCTCCTCACGCGGGTCACGCGTTGCTGTGGCCTGTAACACATAGCATCCACGCTTAAGCTATCTGCGCAACCCTTGATCCGACAACTGAGCAGAATGCACGGTTTCGCAGCGGCGTCCCCTGTCATACTGCGTCATATGACCAGTCCGGAGACTTCTGATGCGGTGGTGGACGCCACCGATGCGCGCCTACTGCTGGAATTGATCGCCAACCCCCGGGCCACCGGTGTCGAACTGGCCGCCCGGCTCGGGCTGTCCCGCAATACGGTGCAGGCGCGACTCACCCGCTGGGAGGCCACCGGCGTCCTGGGCAGTTTCGAACGCCGGGTCGAGTTACGGGCGCTGGGCTACCGGTTGTCCGCCTTCGTCGCGGTGGTAGTGGACCAGCACCGGCTGGAAGCGGTGGTCGGCGAGTTGGCCGAGATCCCGGAGGTGACCGAGGTGTGCGGGATGACGGGCCCCACCGACCTCACGGTCCGGGTGGTGGCCCGCGACGCCGACGACCTCTACCGGATCACCGGGCAGGTCCTGAAGATTCCCGGGGTGGTCCGCACGAATATGGCCTTGGTGATGCAGGAATCGGTGGGGCCGCGTACCGCGCCGCTGTTGCGCCGACTCGCCGAACAGGCGCGCCGCGCCGACGAACGCCGGCCCGATTAAGCGACACATGAGGGCATATGTCGCATGCAAGCGTTAGAGTGCCGGCATGGAGCTCTCAGGCACAGTAGCGGACACCTTCTCGGGCCGGACCGCCGTCGTCACCGGTGGCGGATCGGGTATCGGCGCGGCGCTGGCGCGACGGCTGGCCGATCACGGCGCACGGGTCGTCGTGGCGGACCTCGATCCGGCCACCGCGCAGCGGGTGGCCGGCGAGATCGGCGAGCATGCCGTCGCCGCCGGCGGGGACGCCGCCGACCCCGCGGTGATCCAGCGGCTGATCGATACCGCGGAATCCGCCTTCGGCCCGGTGGACCTGTACTTCGCCAATGCCGGGATCGGCGGCGGCGCCGGACTGGACAGCTCCGACGCGCAGTGGGCGGCCGCCCTGGAGATCAACACCATGGCGCATGTGCGGGCCGCCCGCCTGCTCGTGCCCGGCTGGCTGGCGCGGGGCACGGGCTACTTCGTGAGCACCGCGTCAGCGGCCGGACTGCTCACCCAGCTCGGTTCCGCGCCGTACGCGGTGTCCAAGCACGCCGCGGTGGGGTTCGCGGAATGGCTGTCGGTCACCTACGGCGACAAAGGGATCCGCGTCAGCTGTGTCTGCCCGATGGGCGTGGACACGGCGCTGCTGCGCGAGGGCATGATCCCGCCCGACAATGTGGAGGCCGGGCGGCTGGCCATGAACGCCGTGAAATCCGCGGGCGCGGTCCTCACCCCCGAGACAGTCGCCGACACCGTACTGGCGGGAGTGGCGGCCGGACACTTCCTGATCCTGCCGCATCCGGAAGTACTGACGATGTACCAGCACAAGGGTTCGGACTACGACCGCTGGATCCGCGGGATGCGCCGCTTCCAGCACACGCTGGAGAACCCCGGCACCCCGCGGTGACTCCCTCGGCGCGGCGGGTCAGCGGTGACGCCCCGCTGCCGTCGGCGTCCGCCACGCCCGGTCCGCGGGGGCACGGCGGACCCCTGTCGATACGGCCACCGGAGGTGATGATCGCGCGATGGCCGCGGCGAAATGCCGGGTTACCATGACTCGGTGAATGGGCCCGGTGAGGTGGATACGGCGGCGCGAATCCTCGATTCCGTGGTCGAGATCATCGAAGCCGACGGCTACGACGCGGTGCAGTTGCGCACGGTCGCCAAACGGGCCCGCGTCTCACTCACCACGATCTACGGCCTGTACAGCAGTCGCGACGAGTTGATCGTGGCCGCGGTGGCGGCGTGGATGGCCGCTCACTCCTACGACGAACTCGCTCTGCATCCGCGGGAGGAGCCGCTGGCCGACGGGTTGATGCGCCTGATCCGGCAGGTATTCCAGCCCTGGGAGCAGAGCCCGCGCATGGCGCAGGCTTTCTTCCGCGCACGCGCCACCGCGGGCGGGCACCGGCTGGACCGCCAGGGATTCGAGGCCGTCCTGCCCGCCGCCGCGCATCTGCTGGCCGGGCTGGACCGCGATTACGTCACCGATATCGCACTGGTCATGGTCAATCTGTGCTACGCGATGGTCGGCCGGCTGGTCGACGGCACCGCCGACGTCCCCACGATCCTGTCCTCACTGGAACGGGTGATGCACCGGTTGACCAGCGACAACACTCGGCTGGCCACGCAACGCCCGGCGCCCGGCGCCCAATCGGGCCCACCGGCACTGGACTTCTCGCTGTTCTCCCTGTTCGGGCCCGGTATCGGGGAACCGAAAGGCTCCGGCGGCACCGGGGGTGGTCTGCTCGGCCCCGGCGCCGAGCAGACCACCCGTTAGCCGGCGCCGGGGTTCTACGCCCGCGCCGCGGTGTTCCGGCCGACAGCCGAGGTTGGTACGCGCCTCGGGCGGCGCTGCCACCGTTACCGCGGGCCGAGGTCCACCCAGAGCGTTTCGGCGGTCGACCGGGCTCCGGGCAGCGCCCCGGCCGCGTCCAGTGCCACGCGTTTGAAAGCTTGTCCCGCCAGGCTCACCCGGTGGGTGTCGACCAACGCGAACCCGTCCCCGAATTCGACCACCGGCCCGCGACCCCACAGGTAGGTCTGCTGGGCCACGCGATCGCGCCGCGCCAGGGACTCGTCGCGGACGCGGCCCGCGGCCAGGTACATATCCGCGGCCACGGCAAGAATATCCAGTTCGGCGGACCATCCGGCGCGGGCCGGCACCGCACCGAGTTCGACGACCTTCGCACCCAGGATGTCCAGCGCTCTGGTGTCGCCGGGGTCGGGCAGTAGGACGACGGTCTCGGAGCCCGCCGCGGTGCGATCGAAGATCCAACCGCCCAAGCAGCCCACCACGTCGGCGACGGTGGGCGCCACGACCGCGGCGCGATTCCGGATCGACCGGTGCCCGGGATCGTCCGCCCAGCGAGCGGCCGAGCGGGTGGAATCGCCCCCGTAATCACCGGAAACAGCGAATTGCACTGCCATATCTGCCATTCCGTTCTATCGAACTACACCGTCGGCTGCCACGACCCAGCGGACCCGGGACATACCGAAAGAGACCCCGCCGGCGCGAACCGGCCGCGGTCGGGAGAAGTGAGGCCGGCCGGATCCGCCGGCGTCGCCGGGCAACGGCCGCATCCGCGGCGACGACCCGTAGTCGCCGGATCCCCGGATACTCGCTCGACCACCGACGACTACCAGCACAGGCCTGCCCTTCCGTGCGATCGAGCAGACGCCTCGACCACCCTGCCGCGCCGCTCTCACATCTACTCGGCAGCGCCGCGCGGCACGACAGTAACACGGTTATCGCCTGTTCATGACCGGATTCACCGGTACCGCCCGAGAACCGACGCCGGCCGAGCGCCCCCACCTCGGCGCGCGCTGAGGGCACCCCGAGACCGGCCGCGCGGAGCACGAGAGGTAACCGGAAGGGTCCGAGGGGAATTCACGGCGGGCACGGGAACCGGGTCGTCGGCCGGGCGCCCGCGCGGGCCGGCTTCCGGCTACTGCTCGGTGGTGTCGGTGACCAGGACCGCGGCGGCCGTGCGGATCACCTCCGGGATCTCGACCGGTTTGCGGGTCTCCTCGTCCACGTAGACGTGGACGAAAGTCCCGGTGGCGGCCAGTTCGAGAGCATCGCCCGCCTCCCGGAAGATCGCGAGATCGTAGGTGATGCTGGACCGGCCGAGGCGGGCGATCCGCAGACCCACGCGCAGCAGGTCGGGGAAACTCAGCGAGGCGTGGAACCGGCAGGACGTCTCCGCCACGATCCCGATGGCGGGCAGTTCCCGGATATCGGTGCCCGTCGCGTCGATCAGCCAGGCATTGACCGCGGTATCGAAATAGGCGTAGTAGGTCACGTTGTTCACGTGCCCGTAGTGGTCGTTGTCGGCCCAGCGGGTGGGCACCGGCCAGAGCACCGGATACTGCTGCGTCACCCGGCCGACGATACCGGGGTCAGCCGGCGGTGGGCACCGCGGCGGCCGCGGCGCCGAGCCGGTGATCGCGTGGGCTCACCCCGAACTGCCGTTTGAACGCCGTGCTCAAGGCGAAGGCGCTACCGTACCCGACCCGGCGGGCGACGGCCTCCACCGTATCGTCGGTGCCCTGCAGCAGATCGGCCGCCAGATCGAGCCGCCATTCGGTGAGGAAGGCCATCGGCGGCTCGCCGACCAGTTCGGTGAACCGCCGGGCCAGCGCCGCCCGCGAGGACCCCACCTCCCGGGCCAGATCGGCCACCGTCCAGCCGTGCGCGGGATTGTGCTGCAACAGCCGCAACGCCTTGCCGACCAGCGGGTCGCTGTAGGCGTGGTACCAGGGCGGTGCCTCGTTCCCCGCGAACCAGGTGCGCAGGGTCGCGATGAGCAGCAGGTCCAGCAGCCGGTCCAGCACCGCGCTCTGCGCGGGCTGATCCTTCACGGTCTCCTCCACCAGCAGGCTCAGCACCCGCTCGTCGGAACGCCCGCGCGGCACCACCAGGGTCTGCGGTAGCGCGCGCAGCAGGCGCCTGCTCACCGCGCCCGCCTGCTCGTAGGATCCGGTCACCAGGACGGTTTCCCCGGCCGGGTCGTTACCCCACTGGCGCACACCCAGGCTCATGGTCTCGCAGAGCACCTCACCGTCCACCGTGGTGGTGATCTGACCCGGGTTGATCAGGATCTGCGGTTCGGTGGCGGGGTCGTCGGCGACCGTGTAGGGCCGCGGCCCCCGGAACACCGCCACATCTCCGGCGCCGAGCCGATACCGGCCGCCGTCCTCGGTGAGAACCCAGGCGTGACCCCGGATCACCGCGGCCAGTGTCAACGGGGACTCGTCCTGGATCCGCAGCGACCACGGCGGGCTGAGCAGTGAACGCAGCACGAACGCGCCCCGCGCCCGCGGGCCCTCCAGCAGGGCAGCCAATGCATCCACACCGCCAACGATAGCGGCGGCCTACCGCCTGGGAATACCCCGCGACCACGGCGAATCCGCGATCGGCACCCCCGCGGCCGGCGGCCGACCCGGCGCGGTGCCCCCGTGCCGCGCCGTCCACGATGGCGGATGTCCACCACGGCTCCCGGCACAGTGGCGGGCCGGCACATCACGGCCGACCGAGCGGAACGCCCTCGGCTACAGGTACATACCCGGATCCGGCGCCGCGTCGTGGACCGCGATACTGCCGGTACCGTCGCGCAGCGCGACCAGTTCCGCGAGCGTCGCGCCGGCCGCGGGAGTCGCGGCGCCCCGGTCCCCCAGCCAGCGGCGCGCCTCGGCGGCGGACAGCCGGCCGATCTCCAGTTGCGCGAGGCACCGGCCGGGCCGGGTGACGGCGGGATGCAGCCGGGACAGATCCTCGTTCGTGCTGATGGCGACCAGCACGTCACGACCCTGGCCCAGCATGCCGTCGGTGAGATTGAGCAGCCGGGACAGTCCCTGCCCCGAGGACGATTTCGCCTCGCTGTGGATCAGTTCGTCGCAGTCCTCGAGAATCAGCAGGCGCCAGCGGTCGGCTTCCTCGTCCTCCCCCTCGGCGCCCATGGCCGCCCGCATGAGATAGCCGGGTTTGGCGAACAGCATTTCCGGATCGAGCACACAGTCGGCCTGACACCAGCCCGACCAGGCCCGGGCCAGCGCCCGCAGCGCGGTGGTCTTGCCGGTGCCGGGTGGTCCGTGCAGCAGCAGCAACCGCCCCCGGATATCGCCTGGGCGCAGGGCCATCAGCCGATCGAGCGCGGTGGCGACCGCGCCGCTGTAATTGCCGCGGATCTCCGACCACTCCGGCGTGGTGACGGCCAGGGCGCGCCGCTGCGCCCCGTGTTCGCCCTGGTGCCAGAAGCCCATTCCGACCGAGGCCCGTTCGTCGCCGGCCGGTTCCTCCGCGTCCCGGACCGATTCCGCGACTATGCGTTCGGCGAGTTCGTCGCTGATCGCCGTCACCTCGACCTGGGCCGATTTATCCGACCAGCGATCGGCCCGCAGGGTCCAGCCCTCGCCGAGCACCAGGATCGACCGTGCATCGGTATCCACCACCGACCGCGAGATCCGCGACCCCGGCGGCCGCAGCGCCGCCTCGGGCCGTACCCGGTCCAGGCGGCACTTGCGGTAGTACGGCTGGGTCCCCCGGCCGAAGAAGCTCAGGGTGAGCATATCCAGCAGGTCGCGGGGGGTGGAATAGGAATCGAGCACCGCATTCCACGCCAGCAGCTCGGCGGGATCCGTGGCGGGGGTATCGGGACCGATCAGGCGCAGGGGTTCGTGGCTTTCCAGCATCGCCGACCATCATCGGCGCGGGCCCGGGCAGCGTCCACCGGTTTTCCCGTCACCGACCGACTACGCGGGTCGACGCCGCGCCGGACGCAAGGGGCGCAGCGCCAGTTCGACCAGCGGAACGGTCTCGATACCGCGCCCGGTCGCCTCCTCGATGAGGCCGCTCAGCTTCCGATACGCCCGTGGGTGCCGGACCCGATACCCCGCCAGCACCTCGGCGGCCCGCGCCCGTTCCAGGACGCGCGCCTCGGCGGACAGCCGGTAGTGGAGACCGATACTCACCCGGCACTGCGGTTCGGCCAGCAGATTCCGATACCACTGCGCGGTGTCGCCGAACCCCGACGCGATGATCACGCTGCCCGGGCCCGGGCGATCCACCGTCTCCAGCACCACATACCGCGCGGCGCCGGACTTGCGGCCGATATGTTCCAGCAGCAGCAGCCGGCCACCGAACAGGAAACCCAACCGGGCCCGGAACAACCAGATCGGCGACCGCACGAACCAACGGGACTGCAGCAGTTTCGCTCCGGTACGCGCCATCGGCCGACCGTACAACAGCACCACGGCCCCGGGTGCGGTGGCGAACCGCGTGACCCCGGGGCCGTGGTGACTTCGCGCGGTTACAGCGCCTTCAGTTCCTCGGTGACCGCTCCGACCGATTTCTTCGCGTCCCCGAACAGCATGGAGGTGTGATCGGAGTAGAAGAGCGGATTGTCGATACCGGCGAATCCGCTGTTCATCGAGCGCTTCAGCACGATCACGGATTTGGCCTGGTCGACATTGAGAACCGGCATCCCGTAGATCGGGCTGGCCGCATCCTCGCGGGCGGCCGGGTTGGTGACATCGTTGGCACCGATGACCAGGGCGACATCGGTGCGGCCGAATTCACCGTTGATATCGTCCATTTCCTTCATGGCGTCGTAGGACACCTCGGCCTCGGCCAGCAGCACGTTCATATGGCCGGGCATCCGGCCGGCGACCGGATGGATGGCGTATTTGACCTCGACGCCCTTGGCCTCGAGCAGTCCGGCCATCTCCTTGACGGCATGCTGGGCCTGGGCGACGGCCATACCGTAGCCGGGTACCACGATGACCTGGTTGGCGTAGGCCATCTGGATCGCCGCGTCGGCCGCCGAGGTGGCCTTGGCCTGTTTCTGTTCGCCGCCACCGGAACCGGCGACCGCGCCGCCGCCGCCGAAACCGCCCGCCACGATCGCCGGAATGGACCGGTTCATCGCCTTGGCCATCAGGTTGGTCAGGATGGTGCCGGACGCGCCGACGATCATGCCCGCCACGATCATGGCGGTGTTGTTCAGCGCCAGCCCGGCCGCCGCCGCGGACAGACCGGTGAGCGCGTTGAGCAGCGAGATCACCACGGGCATATCGGCGCCGCCGATCGGCAGCACCACCATCAGCCCCAGCACGCCGGCGGCCAGCAGCAGACCGACCATCCACCACTGCGAGACGCCGCCGTCGGAGGCGCCGAGGCCGATGACGACGGCCGCCGCGATGGCCGCGACCAGCAGCAGCAGATTCACCACCTGTTGCAGTTTGCCCAGACCGATCGGGCGGCCGGGCAGGATCTCCTGCAACTTCCCGAACGCGATCAGCGAGCCCCAGAACGACACCGAGCCGATGATCGCGGCGAACAGCGAGCCGACGATGATGTGCACCGTCGGTTCCTCACCGTGATGGAAGACCGAGAAGCCGGTGGTATCGATGAATTCGGCCCACGCGATGAGAGCGACCGTTCCGCCACCGACACCGTTGAACGCCGCCACCAGCTGGGGCATCGCGGTCATCTTGGTATAGCGCGCGGGCGGCACGCCAAGCACCACACCGACGATCAGGCCGGCGACGATCAGGATCCAGTTACCGGTGTCACGGACCGCGATGAGGGTGGCGATCACCGCGATCGCCATACCGGCCGCCGCGATCCAGTTGCCCCGGACCGCGGTCTTGGGCCCGGTGAGCCCCATCAGACCGTAGATGAACAGGGCGAAGGACAGGATGTAGAGGATATCGACCAGATTGTCCATGGGTCACTTACCTGCCTTCTCGGCACCCGCGGCGGGCTTCTTGCCTTTGAACATGCCCAGCATCCGGTCGGTGACCACGAAACCGCCGATCACGTTGAGCGTGCCGAACACCACGGCCACGAACAGGATGACCTGCACCCCGAGGGACGGATCCTCCATCCGCCCGAGGGTGACCAGCGCGCCCAGCACGACGATGCCGTGAATGGCGTTGGTACCCGACATCAGCGGCGTGTGCAGGGTATTGGGGACCTTGGAGATCACCGCGAAACCCACGAAACCGGACAGCACCAGAATCGCGATATTCGCCAGCAGTTCGGTGTACATCACTGCGCCTTCGTTGTCGGTTCGGCGTCACGGGTGACGCAGGAATCGGCCAGCACCTGATCGGAGAAGTCCGGTTTCAGTTCGCCCTCGGCGAGCATCAGTTCCAGCAGCGCCGCGATGTTCTTCGAGTACAGCTCGCTGGCGTGCTCGGGCATCGTGGCGGGCAGGTTCAGTGGCGAGCAGATCGTCACGTCGTGCTTCACCACGGTCTCACCCGGTTCGGTGAGTTCGCAGTTGCCGCCGGTCTCCCCGGCGAGGTCCACGATGACGCTGCCCGGTTTCATCCCGGCCACCGCGCCCGCGGTCACCAGCCGCGGCGCCGGACGACCGGGTACCAGCGCGGTGGTGATCACCACGTCGAAACCCTTGATGGCGTCCTCGAGGGCCTGCTGCTGTTTGTCCTTCTCCTCGTCGGTGAGTTCGCGGGCGTAGCCGCCCTCACCGGCGGCGTCGATCCCGAGATCGAGCCACTGGGCGCCCACCGAACGGACCTGGTCGGCGACCTCGGGACGCACGTCGTAGCCGGTGGTGCGGCCGCCGAGACGTTTCGCGGTGGCCAGCGCCTGCAACCCGGCCACGCCGACGCCGAGCACCAGCACGGTCGCCGGTTTCACGGTGCCGGCGGCGGTGGTGAGCATCGGGAAGAAGCGGGTCGATTCCGAGGCCGCCAGCAGGACCGCCTTGTATCCGGCGACATTGGCCTGCGAGGAGAGCGCGTCCATCACCTGGGCGCGCGAGATCCGCGGGATGGCCTCCACCGCGAACGCCTGCACCCCGGCCTTCTTCAGCGCGTCGATCTGGTTGTCGGCGTTGCGCGGGGCGAGGAATCCGATGAGCGTTTGCCCGGCGGACAGTGTGCCCACCTCGGCATCGCTGGGCGGGGCGACCTTGACGACCACATCGGCCGACCAGGGGTCGCCGATCGTCGCGCCGGCTTCCTCGTAGGCGGTATCGGGAATGAGCGCGCCCGCTCCGGCTCCGGCCTCGACCACGACCTCCACGCCCTGCTTCACCAGCGTGGGAATGATCTTCGGAACCAAGGCGACCCGCCGCTCGCCCGCGGCGGATTCGCGAACGACACCGACACGCGCCCCGCGCGGCGACGAATCGCTCACGGCCGGTGTTGCATCCCCCCCTGCTCCCACCCGTGTCGTCTCCACTTGTCTGCTTCCCTCTCCTGGTGTTTCGGCCGCCGATCAACGGCGCCGGGCGGGGTGTCCTGGGACACCACCGCCCGAAATCCTGGCAACCGTACATCGGCCGCAGTGAGATTAGCTGAGATGCCCGTCACATTCCGACTCCAAAGCCGGATGTCTTCGCATCGGTAAAGCCTGATGACGGGATGTATCGCCGAAGCATGCTCAGTAGTTTGAAAAGTTTGCCAAGTCGAAGCCCACTCGGGGACCCGCTGCGCCCTTACGCCGTAGAGTGCGCCCTGTGAGCGACTGCGTTTTCTGCGGGATCGTGGCCGGCACCGCACCGGCCCATCGGGTGTACGAGGACGATACGGTGACCGCGTTCCTGGATATCCGGCCGATCACCCGTGGGCACACGCTGGTGATCCCGAAGCGGCATGCCACCGACCTGTCCGAACTGGACGCCGCGGCCGGTGTGGATCTGTTCCGGGTCGGCCATCGCATCGCCCGGGCGGTGCAGGGGCCGGGATTCGCCGCCGACGGTGCGAATCTCCTGATCAACGATGGCAAGGCCGCCTTCCAGACGGTCGCGCACGTCCATCTGCACGTGATCCCCCGTCGCCACGGCGACAAGTTCCGCTTCGCGACCGGACTCGTACTGCGCCGCGCACACGAGCCCGAACGCGTCGCCGCCGCACTCCGCGCGGACCTCGCCGCCCTGGACACGCGGCCCGGAGCCGACGGCGAACCGGCCTGATTCCCGGACCGCACCGAGTCCGATCACCCCACGGAAGGCACTGCCGATGACGCGAATCCTTCGCCTTCGCCGGCGCCTCCGCGGATCTCGTGTACCCGCCTTCGCCACGGCTTCCGCGATGCGCGGGTACCAGCTTCGAAGGAGAACCGAATGACCGACACCCTCGACCGTCCCGAACTCACCGCGCGGTTGTCCGATCAGTTCGACGCCCTCGCCGAACTGGTCGCCGGCCTCGACGAGCTGCAGTGGCGCACACCCTCACCGCTCCCGGGATGGACGGTGTTCGATGTACTGAGCCATGTGATCGGCATCGAGTCACTGCTGCTCGGGGACAGGCCGCCGGCTCGCGATCCGCAGGCGCCGGAGGTCGATGTGAAGACGCTGCCGCACGTACGCAACGAGATCGGCGCCCTCAACGAGATCTGGGTGCAGCGGCTGCGACCCCGCGCGGGCGCCGAACTACTCGGCCTGTACCGCGAGGTGATCGACCGCCGCCGGGCCGCGCTCGCCGCCATGGACGACACGGCGTGGTCGGCGCCGTCACCGTCGCCCATCGGCGAGGTGCCCTACGCGCGGTTCATGCGGGTGCGGTTGTTCGACTGCTGGATGCACGAACTCGATATCGCCGACGCGCTCGGAAAACGGGTCGACGAGGGCGGCCCACGGGCCGAACTCGCCTTCGCCGAATTCGCGCAGTCGCTGCCCCGGGTGGTCGCGAAACGCGGTAAGGCGCCGGCCGGTTCGCTGATCACCCTGGCCCTCACGGGCCCGCTCGCGCGGACACTGCACATCGAAGTCGGTGACCGGGCCCGCTATGTGGATACCCCCGCCATCCAACCCACCGTGACTCTGGAACTGGACTCCGGCCTCCTGGTGCGGCTCGGCGGCGGCCGGGTGGACGCCGACTCGGCACTGGACCGGATCACCTTCCACGGCGACGCGGATCTGGGCCGGCAGGTGGTCCGGAACCTCGCGTTCACCATCTGAGATGCGACTGTTCCTGGCGAGCTACCGATTCGGCGCTCACTACGACCTGTTCGCTGCACTGGCCGGCGAACCGGGCCCGATCGCGGTGATCGCCAATGCCTTCGACTCCTGGCCGCGGGGCCGTGCCGCCGCGCTCACGAGCGAACTGACACCGTTGCGCACCCTCGGATTCCGGCCCGAGGAGGTCGATCTGCGCGAATACGCCGGGCGCCCGGCGGAACTGCGCCGGCGGCTGGCGCGGTTCCCCGTCCTCTGGGTCCGCGGTGGCAACACCTTCGTCCTGCGCGCCCAGTTCGCACGTAGCGGTGCGGACCTGGTGATCCCGGAACTCCTGGCCTCGGATTCGGTGGTCTACGCGGGCTACAGCGCGGGCGCCTGTGTACTCGGCCCGGACCTGCACGGCCTGGAGACCGCCGACGACCCCGCCGAGGTACGGCCGGCCTGCGGTATCGAACCGATCTGGACCGGCCTCGGCGTGATCGATCGTCCGATCGTGCCGCATCTGGACTCACCCACCGACCCCGAGCGGACGGGTAACGCCCTCGCCGAGCGTCTCCGGGCGGCGGGCACCCCGCACTGGGCGCTCACCGATGCCGATGTCGTGGTCCGCGACGGCGACCGAACCCACGTGTACACGGGCTGATCGAGGTCAACGGCGCCGGAAGACCAACCAGCGCATGGCCGAGTACATGTACACCGCCTCGCACGCCCCGGCCAGCATCCGCGACAGGTGGTATTGCACGCCGAGCGCGGCCAGTCCGGCGCCCACGCCCAGGATGAAGGCGAGGTAGTTGATCAGCACGACGACCGCGTAGACCACTGCCTGCCGTCCCGCCGGGGCGTGCGAGCGGAAATTCAACCGCCGGTTGAGACAGAACGCCGGCGCGAACGCGCAGACGTAGCCGACCGAGACCGACAACCATCCCGGTAACCCGAGTACGCTACGCATCCCGGTGAGGATCAGCAGGTCCACTCCGAAGGTGAAGCCGTTGATCAGCGCGAAGCCGAGGAAGGTGGGGGCGACGACGCGGTCCAGGCCCCACGGCAGGCGCGCGACCACCCCGGCGCACCAGCGGGCGAACCGGATCTCCCACATATCAGCGTTCGTCGCCAGATCCTGCACGCCGCCAGCCTCGCAGGATCAGGTGTCCGGCAGGTGAGCGCGCGGCAAACCCACAGTCCGTCAGGGATTTCTCGGGTGGACGCCGCAGTCCCGGCCGCTCCGCGGAATTGTCAATACGGCAAATTTGTTTGCCATTCGGTCCGCAGGTGCGGATAGTCGGCGCCGAGGAGGTGGTCACGGTGACCGATGAATTGGACAACGACTACGACGTGGTGGTGGCGGGCGGCGGAGCGGCCGGCCTGAACGGGGCGCTCATGCTGGCCCGGTCGCGGCGCCGCGTGGTGGTGATCGATGCGGGGCAGCCACGCAACGCTCCCGCCGACGGCGTGCACGGACTGCTGGCGCGCGACGGTATGCCGCCGGCGGAACTACTCGAGACCGGCCGCGCCGAGGTCCGCCGCTACGGCGGCCGGGTGGTGTCCGGGGAGATCACCGGCGCGGCCCGCGACGGTGACCGTTTCACGATCACGCTCGCCGACGGCCGCGCGGTCCGGGCGCGGCGACTGCTGGTGACCACGGGGTTGACCGACGAACTGCCCGAGATCCCCGGTCTGCGCGAACGGTGGGGCCGCGATGTGGTGCATTGCCCGTACTGCCATGGCTACGAGGTGCGCGACCGGGCTATCGCCGTGCTGAGCCGCGGGCCGATCTCCGTGCACCAGGTCCAGCTGTTCCGGCAACTCAGCGACGACGTCGTCTACCTCACTCATGACCAGCCCGATCCCGCTCCGGAAGTCGCCGAACGGCTCGCCGCACGCGGCGTCCCGGTGGTGGTCGGCGAGGTCGCCGGAATCGAGATCACCGACGACCGGATCACCGGTGTCCGGCTCGCCGACGGCACCGTCGTCGCCCGGGACGTCGTCGCCGTGGGCACACGGATGGTCGCCCGCTTCGGGTTCCTGGACGGCCTCGGTCTGGCGGCCACCGAGCACCCCGCCGGATTCGGCCGGTACATCCCGTGCGACGCCACCGGCCGCACCGAGGTGCCGGGAGTCTGGGCCGCCGGGAACGTCACGGATCTGTCCGCACAGGTCGGGGCGGCCGCCGCGGCCGGCGCGACGGCCGGTGCGCAGATCAACGCCGATCTCGTGGAGGAGGAATTCGATACCGCGGTCGCCGCAGGACGCGACGGGTTCGCGGCGGCCGCGGAGTCCGAGCTCGCGCACTCGGTGAACGGCACCCGCGGCCACGGCCTGTGACCGCCGGGGTCCCGTCCGCGCGGACGGGACCCCATTCGGCCCGCGAGCGGTTAGCGTTGGGGCGTGGACCTGCGTGAATTGATCGATATCCTGCCCGCCGGGACGGTACTCACCGATCCCGACGTCCTCGCCGGATACCGGCAGGACTGGGCGAAGGACCCGGCGGCGGGGACCCCGCTGGCCGTGGTCCGCGCCACCGGCACCGCCGATGTGTGCGCGACGCTGCGCTGGGCCGACGAGCACCGGGTGCCGGTGGTCCCGCGCGGCGCCGGTTCCGGCCTCTCCGGTGGGGCCACCGCGGTGGACGGCGGAATCGTGCTGAGCACCGAGCGGATGCGCGGAATCGCCATCGACCCGGTCACCCGGAGCGCGGTGGTCGGCCCGGGGTTGCTCAACGCCGAGGTCAAACGGGCGGCCGCCGAACACGGGCTCTGGTATCCCCCCGACCCCTCGTCATTCGAGATGTGCTCGATCGGCGGTAACGCAGCCACCAACGCGGGCGGTCTGTGCTGTGTGAAGTACGGCGTGACCACCGACTACGTCCTGGGCATGGAGGTGGTGCTCGCCGACGGCACCGCGGTCCGGCTGGGTGGTCCGCGGCTCAAGGATTCGGCCGGCCTGTCGTTGACCAAGATGTTCGTCGGCAGCGAAGGCACCCTCGGCGTGATCACCGAACTCACCCTGCGGCTGCTACCGGCCCAGCCGGTGCAGAGCACCGTGGTCGCCTCCTTCGCCACCTTGACCGCGGCCACCGAGGCGATCCTCGCCGTCACCGGCGCGCTGCGCCCGGCCATGCTGGAATTCATGGATTCCGTCGCCATCAACGCGGTGGAGGACGAACTGCGCATGGGCCTGGACCGCGACGCCGCCGCCCTGCTGGTGGCCCGTTCCGACGCACCCGGCGACCACGCCGCGCAGGAGGCTCGGATCATGCTCGAGGCATGCCGGGTCGCCGGGGCCACCGAAGCGTTCCACACCGCCGACCCGGAGGAAGGTGAAGCCTTCACCGCGGCCCGCCGCTACGCGATCCCCGCGGTCGAGCGCCTCGGTCCGTTACTGCTGGAGGATGTCGGCGTGCCGTTGCCCAGGCTCGGCGATCTGGTGACCGGTATCGCCGAGATCGCCCGGCGTAACGACGTCACGGTGTCGGTGATCGCACACGCCGGTGACGGCAACACCCACCCGCTGATCGTGCACGACCCGTCCGATCCGGACGAGACCGAACGCGCCCACCGCGCCTTCGGCGAGATCATGGCACTGGCCCTCACCCTCGGCGGCACCATCACCGGCGAACACGGTGTGGGCCGTCTCAAGAAAGCGTGGCTCCCGGACCAGCTGGGCCCCGAGGTGATGGACCTGACCAGGCGGATCAAGACAGCCCTCGACCCGCACGGCATCCTCAATCCCGGCGCTGTCCTCTGACGACCGGAACAAACCGCCCCGGGCCCGCCGTTCCACCGGAGGTGAGTACCGAACTGCGGCACAACGCCGACGACACCCGCTTCGAGATCTACCTGGACGGGACGCTCGCGGGCTACGCCGACTACGCGGAGACGGAGTCGCCGAAGGTCCGCAACTTCCACCACACCATCACGTTCCCGGAATTCCGGGGCCGGGGTGTGGCCGCGCAGGTGGTGAAGTACGCGCTGGACCAGACCCGCGACGCCGGTTTCGCGGTCGCGGCCACCTGCTGGTACGTCGACGATTACATCGGCGCCCACCCGGAGTACGCCGACCTGGTCCACCGCTGAGCCCGCGTCCCTGAGCCCGCGTCCCCGCCACCGCGTCCGGGAGGCCGGACGCGGTGGAGCCGGTGTTCAGCTCGCGG
>NZ_JBEXLL010000086.1:0-25841 GCF_040609955.1 Nocardia sp. NPDC004568 | reverse complement strand
CCCGGAGGGTCGGACGGCCACTCCTGAGAAGCCACAACAGGCAAGAAACCATAAGCCACATCCGACCCTCCTGGGCCGATTAACAACTTACGGAGTCTCAATGATGAACCTCACCATGTTGCTGGAGATGGCCGCCGACACCGGGCCCGACCGCATTGCCGTCGGCACCCGCGAGGACGGCCTCACCTATCGCGAGCTGTTCGACCGCTCCTGTGCCCTGGCCGCCCGGCTGAACACGGCGGGCCACGCCAATGTCGCTGTACTCGACCTCAACACCGCCGCGGTGCCGGTCCTGCTGTTCGCCTCCGCGATGGCGGGTCTGCCGTTCGCGCCGCTGAACTACCGTCTCACCGACGCACAGCTCGCCGACACGACCGCCCGCCTGGCCCCCGCTCTGGTCGTGACCGGGCCCACCGCCCGCGACCGTATCGCCCCGCGCGAGGATCTCACGGTCCTGCCGACCGAAGATGTGGTCGCCCCGGCACCGGCCACCGACGACGTCGAGCTGCCGTTCACCGACCCCGACGACACCGCCGTCCTGCTATTCACCAGCGGCACCACCGGGACGCCGAAGGCCGCTGTGCTGCGCCACCGGCACCTGGCCAGCTATATCGTCGGCACCGTCGAATTCTGGAACGCCGACGAGGACGAGGCCATTCTGGTCTCGGTGCCCAACTATCACATCGCGGGTGTCAGCTCGATCCTGAGCTCGGTCTACGCGGGCCGCCGCATGGTCCAGCTGCCCTCCTTCACCCCGGAGCGCTGGGTGGAACTGGCCGCCGCCGAACGCGTCACCCAGGCGATGGTGGTCCCCACCATGCTGGGCCGCATCCTCGACGTCCTCGAGGAAACCGGCACCGAGCTGCCCGCCTTGCGCGCCCTGTCCTACGGCGGCGGCCGCATGCCGCTGCAGACCATCGAACGCGCCATGCGGTTGCTGCCCGACGTCGGCTTCGTCAACGCCTACGGTCTCACCGAAACCAGTTCCACCATTGCGGTTCTCGGCCCCGACGACCACCGTGAGGCCTTCGGCAGCGATGTCCCCGAGGTCAGGGCTCGGCTCGGTTCGGTCGGTAGGTCCCTCCCGTCGATCGAGGTCGAGATCCGTGACCTCGACGGCAATCCGGTCGCGGCCGGCGAGCCGGGCGAGGTCTTCGTACGCGGTGAACAGGTCGCAGGCGAGTACACCTCGCACAGCGCCATCGACGCCGAGGGGTGGTACCCCACCCGTGACCGCGGCTACCTCGATGCCGAGGGCTATCTGTTCCTCGACGGCCGCGCCGACGACGTGATCGTGCGCGGCGGCGAGAACATCTCCCCGGGCGAAGTCGAAAACGCTCTACTGCGCCATCACTCGGTCGCCGAGGCCGCCGTCGTCGGCCTGCCCGACGCCGAATGGGGCGAGCGGGTGGAGGCCGTCGTCGTCGCCGCACCCGGGAACACCCCGTCGGAACCCGAACTGCAGGAATGGGTCCGCACCCACCTGCGCTCCACGCGCGTGCCCGCCCGCGTCCACGCCTGGGCCGAGCTGCCCTACACCGAGACCGGCAAACTGCTTCGTCGCACCCTGCGCGACGAGCTCTCCGCCGGCGCCCGCACCCCGGAGACGGCCCGATGATCCTGCGCCACGATCCCGACCTCGACGTCCTGCGGGAGGTCGCCCGCGCATTCCTCGACCAGGGTCGGGAAGTCACCCAGGACGAACCGAAGTGGAAGCCCGCGCAATGGTCGCGGGCCTGCTCCGAACTCGGCCTGGCCGGTGTCGCCGAACCGGAGGGACTCGGCGGCGCCGGAATCGGATACGCCGGCCTCGCCGTCGTCGCCGAAGAAGCGGGCCGCGCGCTCTCGACGCTGCCCATCCTCGGTTCGGTCGTCCTCGGGCAAGGCCTGCTCGCCCGGGCCGGTGACGCGCGGGCCCGCGCCGATCTCCTGCCGGCTCTGCTCGACGGATCCCGGACGGCCACTGTCGCTCTCGGCTACCTGCGGCAGGACGTCGCCGTCCCGGCCGCCTCTGCCGACGCCCAGGGCAACTGGACCGTCACCGGATCGACCTCATTCGTCCTCGACGGCACCACCGCCGACTGGATCTTCCTGCCTGCCGACACCGCCGACGGCGCCAGACTGTTCGTAATCGACATTGGTGACCCGAATGTGGCCGTCACAGAACAGAACTCGATGGATCTCACCCGATCCTTCGCCCACCTCGACTACGGCTGCGCCCCCGCCCGCCCCCTTGGTGAACCCGGCGTCGCCGACGCCGCACTGGCAGATCTGCGCATCCTCCTGACGATCGCCGTGGCCTGCGAACAGCTCGGTGGCGCGGAGCGAGCACTGGAGATGGCGGTCGACTACGTGAAGGTCCGCGTCCAGTTCGGTCGGGTTATCGGCTCGTTCCAAGCCCTCAAACACCGCTGCGCCGACCTGGCGATCCAGCTCGACAACGCCAGAACCGCCCTCGACCATGCCATCTGGGCACTGCAAGAGAGCCCCGAACACCTCCCCACCGCCGCGCCCATGGCCGCGGTCGAATGCACCCGCGCCTACCTCGACTGCGCCCGCGAGAACATCCAACTCCACGGCGGCATCGGCTTCACTTGGGAACACCCCGCCCACCTGTATTTCCGCCGCGCCACCACCGATGCTGCCCTGTTCGGCGACATCAACAGCCATCGCGAGGACCTGCTCACCGCCGCAGGCATCTGATCCGCAGCCCGGCGCCCGCGACAGCGACCGCACGAGGTGCCCGGCGGCGGCACGCTGCCCGCGCCGCCGCCGGGTTCGGCATGTCCGTATGCGCGCCGACAACCGTCGGCCCGTCCGGCCGTCCCCAGGTCCGCGCCTGCCGGGCCTGGTATGCCCATATCACCCTGTCCGTGCTCGCCCCGGCCTGGCTCGCCGCCGGCGTGCTGCGCCGCGCGGCCTACACCCTCTACGGCCTGCACGGCGGCCCCGCCGAGGGCGCGGACGGTTGATCACCTGGCTGCAGCGCGAAGGGAAACAAGCGTCCGGCCGGGGTCCGATCCGGCCAACCAAATGATCCTGGACCTCAATCGAAAGTTACCGGGACGGGCGGGTACTCGACCGGCTGTCAGGGTTCCAGCAGGTCGGCATAGGACCGTCGGGACTTGGGGCTGATGACGCCTCGAAGAGTCAGGCCCAGCTGGGCTTGGATATAGCGCTCGAGTGTCATGGTGCGTTCGAAGTACCAGTGTTTGAGGGCCCATGCGTGGGCGAGCAGCAGCAGGTTGTAGGCGACGAGGTCGGGATCGGCGGCGGTGAGCCGGCCTGCCGCTACGCCATCGTGGAGGGCGTCGCGTAGTGGCTGGCTGGTCTCCACCTCGAGCTGCTTGATTCGGGCACGACCTTCCTCGTCGAGTGACTTCGACTCACGGTAGGTCAGTACGGCTGCGTGGCGGTGCTCGTCGATGACATGGCAGTACGCCGTGAATGCGGCGGCGAGCTTTCGCACCGGGTCCTCGCCGGCCTCGGCGACCGCGATCGGGACCTTCGCTGAGAAGGCGTCGAGTACGTCGGTGATGACGGCGAGGAGGACGTCGTCCTTGTTGCCGAAGTAGCGGTAGATGAGCCCGACACTGACGCCGGCTTCGGTCGCGAGCGCCTGCATCGACACCGCCTCGGAGCCTTCTCGTTCCATGAGGCGCGCGGCGGCATCGAGGAGCTGGCGCGAGCGTGACTGTGCCAGCGCGTTGCGCGCCGCTTCCTGCGGATCCAGCGCCTGCGACGAACTCATCTCATCCCTTCCTGTCAGTGAACGGAAATTCATTCAAGCACGATATTCCCACGCCGCGCCCGTTGACACCAGTCCGAAATGAATTTATGTTCACTCCAGGTGAAGAAATATTCACATTTGGACTCGGAGGCGACTGTGAGCGGTTACGAGGACATCACCTACGAGGTTGACGGCGCGGCGGGGATCATCACGATCAACCGTCCGGAGCGCTACAACGCGTTTCGTGCCAAGACCGTCGACGAGTTGATCGACGCGTTCAACCGGGCATGGTCCGACGGTGCCGTCCGTGCGGTTGTGCTGACCGGTGCGGGCGAGAAGGCGTTCTGTACCGGTGGTGATGTCAAGCAGCGCGCGGAGACCGGCGACTACGGCCCGGCCGAGTTGGGTCGGTTCCGGATCGGTGACCTGCACAAGCTGATGCGTGACATCCCCAAGCCGGTCATCGCTGCGGTCAACGGCATCGCGGTGGGTGGCGGCCACGTGCTGCAGGTCATCGCGGACGTGTCGATCGCGAGCGAGACCGCCCGCTTCGGCCAGGCCGGGCCCCGCGTCGGCTCGTTCGACGCCGGCTTCGGATCGGCCTACCTCGCCCGGGTGGTGGGTGAGAAGAAGGCCCGTGAGATCTGGTTCTGGTGCCGCCAGTACACGGCTGCCGAAGCGCTCGACATGGGTCTGGTCAACAAGATCGTCCCGGCCGATCAACTGCTCGCCGAGGCCAAGTCGTGGTGCGAGGAGGTCGGCGCGCTCAGCCCGACCGCGATCCGGTTCCTCAAACAGTCTTTCAACGCCGACACCGACCATCAGGCCGGCCTGTCGAACATGGCGATGAGCGCCCTGGACATCTTCGGCGTCTCCCCCGAAGGCATGGAGGGCGCCTCGGCGTTCGCGGAGAAGCGCAAGCCCGACTTCGCCCCCCACGTCAACTGGCACTGATCGGGACACCGGGAGAAACGACTGTGCATTACGGATTCGACGAGGACGAAGAGGCTTTCCGCGGCGAGATCGCTCGCTGGGCCGAGAAGGTCCTCGCCCCGCACTACCAGGCCGACGACAAGGCCGCGGCCTTTCGCCGCCAGCAGGCCCTCGATATGGCCCAGATCGGCCTGACGAGCCTGCGCATCCCCGAGGAGTACGGCGGACAGGACGCCACCGCGGTGATCGCGGGCATCGCAGCCGAGGAGGTCGGGCGTGCCGACTTCAATGCCGGCTACCTGATCATCAACACCGCACTGATCAGCGACATCCTGGTCCGCAACTGCACTGAGGAGCAGAAGCAGGCCTGGCTGCCCGGCATCGCCTCGGGCGAGACGGTGCCGTGCATCATGATCACCGAACCGAGTGCGGGTACCGATGCCGCGAACCTCGGCCTGAGGGCGACGCCCGACGGCGAGGATGCGTGGCTGCTGTCGGGGGAGAAGACCTCGATCACCCTCGGCATGGCCTCCGACGCGGCGGTCGTGCTGGCCCGCACCGGCGGCGACGGTGCACGAGGTGTCAGTGCCTTCTGGGTGAATCTGCATGACCCGCGAATCTCGCGCAGTGCGTTCGACGACCTCGGGTCGCGTGCGATCGGCCGCGCGTCGATCCAATTCGATGAGGTCCGTGTCACCCGGGCTGAGCTGATCGGAGCCGAGGGGGCGGGTTCGTCTCGGTGATGGAGGCTTCGACTACTCTCGCGCGATCATCGGCCTGTTGTGCCTCGGCGCCGCCCAGCAGTCCCTGGACGAGGCGTTGCAGTGGTCGCGTGACCGGGTCGCGTTCGGCAAGCCGATCGGCACCTTCCAAGGTGTCTCGTTCCCGCTGGCTGAGTGCGCGACCTACATCACCGGGGCACGGCACGTCTGCTACGAGGCGCTGTGGCGCAAGGACACCGACCGGGAGCATTCCGCAGAGGCGGCGATGGCGAAGTTCTGGGCGCCGAAACTCGCTGTCGATGTCATTCACCAATGTCTGCTCACTCTCGGGCACGTCGGCTACTCGACCGAACACAAGGTCGGTCAGCGGTTGCGCGACGTCATCGGTCTGGAGATCGGGGACGGCACCGCCCAGGTCTCCAAGCTCGTCATTTCTCGAAACCTGCTCGGCCGCACCTACGCGCCCTGAGTGCCTCCGCACTTGTCGTACTCGTCTCGACCCGCAAAGGAGCCCGCCATGGGCAAGCTCGATAACAAGATCGCGATCGTCACCGGCGCCGGCCAGGGAATCGGTGCCGGCATCGCCACCAAGCTCGCCGCTGAGGGCGCGACGGTCGTGGTCACTGACATCAACGAAGACACCGCCGAGCAGACCGCTGCCGAGTTCGGCAACGGGTCGATCGGGATCCGCACCGACGTCACCGACCGGGACTCGGTCGACGCCATGGTCGAGGAGGTCATCGCCGCGTTCGGTCGCGTCGACGTGCTGGTGAACAACGCCGGGTGGGACAAGGGAGAGCCGTTCGTCGACTCCGTCCCCCAGACCTGGGACCGGATCATCCAGATCAACCTCTACGGCGTGTTCAACACCTCGAAAAAGGTGCTGCCGATCATGGTCGAGCAGGGCTACGGCAAGGTCGTCAACCTCGGCTCCGATGCCGGCCGGGTCGGGTCCTCGGGCGAGGCCGTCTACTCCGCCGCCAAGGGCGGCGTCATCGCGTTCACCAAGGCCATGGCCCGCGAGATGGCCCGTTCGAAGGTCAACGTCAACTGTGTGTGCCCCGGCCCGACCGACACCGCCCTGTTCGCCTCGATGGGTGGCGAGAAGCTGCGCGAGGCGCTGCAGAAGGCGATTCCGCTGCGCCGCCTCGGTCAGCCCGAGGACCTTGCCAACGCGGTCGCTTTCCTTGCCTCGGATGAGGCGTCCTTCATCACCGGCCAGACCGTCAGCGTCAGCGGCGGCCTCACCATGTCCTGAGATGCGCTGAGGATCAGAGGCTTCAACGATGTCCTTCGACACACTGCTGAGCTCCGAGCTCATCGACCGGTACACCCGCGCGGGCTACTGGGGAGACCGCGTCATCACCGACTATCTCGACGAGTGGGCATCCCGTACGCCCGACAAGGTTGCCTTCGTGGACTCCCGACGGCAGGTGACGTTCGCTGAGCTGAAGCAGCTCTCGGACCGGTGCGCGCTCGGGCTTCTGGAGCTGGGCGTAGGTCCGGGTGACGTGGTCTCGTTCCAGGTCCCGAACTGGATCGAGTGGATCGTCCTGCATTACGCGGTCAGCCGAATCGGTGCGATCAACAACCCGCTGATCCCGGTCTACCGGGAGCGTGAGGTCGGGTTCATGGTCGGCCTGGCGAAGTCGAAGGTCCTCGTCATCCCGGACAGCTTCCGCGGCTTCGACTACCCCGCGATGTACGGCGGCCTCGACCTGCCGTCGGTGGAGCACACCCTGGTTATCGGCGACTCGTCCGGTGGGTCGTGGGACGAGTTCATGGCCACCCCGTGGGAGGAACGCCGCGACCCGGCGTCGCTGGCCGACTACAGGCCCGACCCCAACGAGGTCACGCTGCTGATCTTCACTTCGGGCACCACTGATGAGCCCAAGGGTGTCATGCACACCCACAACACGATGCTCGCCGCCACCGCACCACTGCCCGAGCGACTCGGCATCACCGGCGACACGGTGTTCCACATGGCCTCGACGCTGGCCCACCTCACCGGGTTCCTCTACGGCGCGCGGCTCAGCGTGGTCAACGGCGGAACCTGTGTGCTGCAGGACGTGTGGAGCAACGAGCGGTTCGTCGAGCTCGTCGCCGAACACCACATCACCTACACGTCGGCTGCGACGCCGTTCCTCCACGACTTCATCAGCGCCCCGAACCTCGCCGTGCACGATGTGGCGAGCCTGACCCGCTTCTGCTGTATGGGCGCACCGATCCCGCGCGCCATCGTGCGTGAGGCGCGCGAGAAGATTCCCGGCCTCGTCGTCGTCGGCGGATGGGGCCAAAGCGACGACGCCCTGGTCACCCTCGGCGTCCCCGGAGACCCGGACGAGAAGGTGATCGACACCGACGGCTACCCGTGGCCGGGTATGGAGATCCGCACGGTCGACCTCGAAGGCGCCCCGGTCTCGGCGGCTCGGGCAGGACATCGACACGCTCGTGGGTCGCGCCGTCGATCAGCACGGTCCCGTAGCGGTGGCGGCGCAGCAAGGCGAAATCATCCACACTGAGCACCCTCGGCACCTTCTGGGTTTGCAGCGGGATGCCGAGCAGCACCCGCACCGCGGTCTGCCGCGACAATCGCACCGACCACTGCCGCAGCATTCGGACCGCGGCCCGCCCGGCCAGCTCCCGCACCGCCGCACGCACGTGCCCGGTCAGCCGGGTCGTGCGGCGTTGATAGCGTTCCACGACGCCGGGGATTGTTCCCGAAAGGTGCGCTGACAGCCCTGGGTCTGGCAGTACAGGCGCCGGACACGCACCCGCACCACCACGCTGCGGCCATCGACCGGCAGATCGGCCAGCCGCCGCTCGTGAACACCATGAACGCGGGCCGATCCCGCACCACAACCCGGGCATTCCGCCACACCACCAGGAGTCCGGGCCTGGACCACCAGCCGCGAGCCCGCCACACCCACGTCCTCGACAACCAGCGGCGACAAACCTGAAAACGCCACGCCGACAACAACACTCACCTCAACCACCGGGCTGTCGTGCCGCTGTCACCTCACAGGCACCACCGAAAGTGGGCCAGAGCCCAACCATCCCGACCGAGTATGTCACCCGCCAGTCGACCCGCATCATCGCCAACGGCCACCACGACTACCGAGCGGACAGCAGCAACCAGATCGGGGACTTCCCCTACCCCTTCCCGGACAGAGACAACGCAATGCTGGAATATCTGATCCGCGTAGCACAGGAGCTAGAAGATCAGGAGGGGCACCCCCCATACATCTGGCTGGCCGTCCATGCCTGGTACGAAGGTGCTCTGCAAACCCTGGCATCAGTACCTGACTCGAAAGCCGAAACACACGAGCCCGGTGGACCGACAGGGAACAGGTGATGTAACGGACGTAACGCCTCGCCCTGAACGCGACGGACAAGGCACCGGAGAACCGATCCATGCGGACACACCGCGAACGGTCAAACCGGATACGAACCCGCGATCACCAGCTATTTCCCGCTGCCCATACTTTGCGTGTCGTGCCGAGGAACGGAATTTGCAACGAAGAACCACCAAGGCGTTGACTGATTGGAAGTTCGGTCCGGAAATCTTGGCATATTCTTGGTTATATACCGGAAAAAGAAGCAGGTCAGGCCGAATAAATCGGCCTGACCTGCGGTTTCTGCTCCCCCAACTGGACTCGAACCAGTAACCTGCCGATTAACAGTCGGCTGCTCTGCCAATTGAGCTATAGGGGATTGCTCGGTGGTCTCGCCCGCACCGGGCTGACCGAGAGGAAACTCTAGCGTATGGGTGGGTGCGCGCCCAAATCGCCGGGTCGAGCCGATATGGGAGACCGAAACGGGGGCCGACCGGCCGTGGGGACCGGATCGACAGGTGTCGGTGCCGTCGGGCAGGATGGGTCGGCACGGACTACTGGGAGGAGCTCCACCCACAATGTTGCGGTTGATCATCGGTATCGCTGCCGGTTATGTGCTGGGCAGTAAGGCCGGGCGGGCACGCTATGAGCAGATCAGCGCGAGTGCCCGTGCGGTCGCGGGGAGTCCGGTGACGCGCAAGTTGGTGCAGGTGAGCAGACAGAAGCTGTCGGACAAGTTGAGTACCCAGCCGAAGCTGGAGCCGATGGAGCCGCTCGACGAGCGCACCACCGTGATGGTCCCGCACGATCAGCTACGGCGGCGGTAGCCCACGGGCTCAGGCGGCCCCGAATTCACTGGTGCCCATGGCCTGTTCGAGCAGGCTCTTGCGGTACTGCTCGAGGGCGACCAGGTCGGCGAACAGCGCCATATAGGTTTCCGGTTCGTCGACGGAGGAGACCCGGTGCAGCCGTGATTTGAGTTCGGCGATCTGCCGGCCGACCAGGGCGGCCTGGGCGTTGGCCAGGACTCCCGTGATGAACCGGGGGATATCGCCGGTGGTCTTCACCGGTAGCGGTTCGCCGGCGAGCTCGGAGACCAGGGCGCGCAGCGTGAGGTCGTCGGTGTGGTCGCTGATCGCGCTCACCCAGTCCGCGCCCGACAGGCCCGCCGACACTCCCCCCGCTTCGGCCATGAGCGTGCGCACGGCGATGTAGGCGGGGTGGGTGAAGGCGTCGGCCTCGAGAGCGTCGAACGCCGGGCCGGCGATCTCCGGATACTGCAGACCGGCGGCGAGGGCCTGCCGCTGCGAGCGCAGGACCGGATCGCGGGGGTCGGGGCGGGCGGCGGGCGGTGTGAGGCCGGCCTGCTCACCGCGCGGTGTCCGGGCAGGCGGGGCGGCCGCCGCGCCGCGCAGTTTGCGGGCCTCCTCGTCGACCCGGCGGTACACCAGCTGCGGATCCTGCCAGCCGGTCCATTCGGCGAGTTGGGTCGCGTAGCGTTTACGCAGGCCGTGATCCTTGATCTGGGCGACGATGGGTACCGCCCAGCGCATCACCTCGACCTGGCTGTCGTAGGTGAGGGCCCGGGTGCGGCTGTCCTCGCGCTTGGCGATCTCCTGGCGCAGCGCGAAATCGAACAGCGGTTCACGGCGGGCGACCATATCGCGCAGGGCGGCGTCACCGGCCTGCTGGCGCATCTCACAGGGGTCCTGGCCGTCGGGCGAGACCACGACGTAGGTCTGCCCCGCGACCTTCTGATCACCGAGGAACGCCTTGAGGGCGGCGGCCTGACCGGCGGCGTCGCCGTCGAAGGTGAAGATGATCTCGCCGCGCCAGAAGTTGTCGTCCATGAGCAGCCTGCGCAGAATCGCCAGATGGTCGTCACCGAAGGCGGTGCCACAGGCGGCGACGGCGGTTGTCACCCCGGCCAGATGCATGGCCATCACATCGGTGTAGCCCTCGACGACCACGGCCTGATGGCCCTTGGCGATCTCCCGTTTGGCGTGGTCGAGACCGAACAGCACCTGGGATTTCTTGTACAGCAGGGTTTCCGGGGTGTTGACGTATTTACCCGGCATGGTGTCGTCTTCGAAGAGTTTGCGGGCGCCGAAACCGATCACATCGCCGCCGAGATTCCGGATCGGCCACAGCAGCCGCCGGTGGAACCGGTCGATCGGGCCGCGCCGGCCCTGCCGGGACAGACCGGCAGCCTCGAGTTCCTTGAAATCGAAGCCCCGGTTCAGCAGGTGCTTGGTGAGCGTGTCCCAGCCGTCGGGGGCGTAGCCACAGCCGAACCGGGTCCAGGCGGCTTCGTCGAAGTTGCGGTCGGTGAGGTACTTGCGGGCGACCGTGGCATCGGGGCCGCGCAACCGTTCGACGTAGAACTCGTGGGCGGCGGCATTCGCGGCCACCAGCCGGGACCGGGTCCCGCGGTCGCGCTGGACCGAGGTCCCGCCGCCCTCGTAGTTGATCCGGTAGCCGATCCGGTCGGCCATCTGCTCCACGGCTTCCACGAAACCGATGTGCTCGATCTTCTGCAGGAAGGCATACACGTCGCCGCCTTCGTTACATCCGAAGCAGTGGAACAGGCCGTGGTTGGGCCGCACATGGAAGGACGGGGACTTCTCGTCGTGGAACGGGCACAGTCCCTTCATCGAGTCCGCGCCACCGCGCTTGAGCGCCACGTACTCGCCCACCACATCCTCGATCCGGACGCGCTCCCGAATGGCGGTGATATCGCGAGCAGGTATTCGTCCGGTCACGGGGTCGAGTCTAGGCGAGCGGGTCCGTGCCGGAACCCGAGCACCCAGGGGCGGTACCCACCCCACGGCCCGGCCCGGCCCCGGAGCCGCGCGGAAGCCGTCCACCGGCCGGAACGACGGGTACCGGCAGCGCCCGCGCCGCACCGGCCCGGGCCGCCGCGCGGCGCGCCGGGACCGGCCGGTGCGCCTGCCGCGTTACCCGTCCACTCCGACGGTCGGCATTCGCGTCGGGGCCTCCTGGGCTCCGACCCGCGGGCGAATGAACTCCGTCACCGATCCAGGGTGGCGGCGATCCGTTCCAGGCGGCTCTCGGTGTAGGAGGCGATCTGGTCGACGATCACCCGGACCCGGGCGCTGTCGTCGGCGGCGGCCTCCCACCAGGGCAGCAACAGCGGATCGAGTGCGGCGGGACCGGTGGCGAGCAGGTGTTCGGCCACTGCGGTCAGCCGGGCACGCTGTTCGGCCTGACGCAACTTGTGGTCAGGATCGGACATGACATACCGCAACGCGACGGTCTTCAGGACCGCGACCTCGGCGGCGGCCACCGGCGGCACCACCAGGTCGGCGGAGTAGCGGGCGAGCGGTCCGGTATGGGCCGCTCGCGTCGCCACGACCGCCGCGTTGGCGAACCGGCCGACGAGTTCGCTGGTGAGCCGTTTCAAGGCGACCGAACTGGTGAGGGTGCCGTCGTAGACGAACACCTCCGCGACGACCGGCAGTTCGGACAGTCGCTGTGCGGCGGCCACCAGATCGTCGACCGAGAGGCCACGGTGCTGCACATGTCCCAGCTCGGCCAGCGCGACGCGTTCCACCGGATCGGCCAGGGCGCGCAGATCGATACGGCCGGCGATGATGCCGTCCTCCACGTCGTGCACCGAATAGGCCACATCGTCGGACCAGTCCATCACCTGGCATTCCAGCGAAGGGCGCCGATCCGGGGCGCCCTTGCGGACCCAGGACAACCGGTCGGCGTCCGCCTCGTAGGCGCCGAATTTCGCGCCCGCCTCGGTGCGGTGCCACGGGTATTTGATCGCGGCGTCCAGCGCGGCGCGGGTGAGGTTGAGCCCGACACTGCCGCCGTAGGAATCGAGGACCTTCGGTTCGAGCCGGGTGAGGATGCGCAGATTCTGGGCGTTGCCCTCGAATCCGCCGAAATCGGTGGCGAAGATATCCAGCGCTTTCTCGCCGTTGTGACCGTAGGGCGGGTGGCCGATATCGTGCGCCAGACCCGCGAGTTCGGCCAGATCGGGATCGCAGCCGAGACCGTCGGCGATACCGCGGCCGATCTGGGCGACCTCCAGCGAATGCGTGAGCCGGGTGCGCGGAGTGTCACCGTCTCGGGGACCCATCACCTGGGTCTTGTCGGCGAGGCGGCGCAGCGCCGCCGAATGCAGTACGCGCGCACGATCGCGGGCGAATTCGGTGCGGTGCCCGTTTCCGTGGGCTCCGGCCCCGGCGAGGCCGGCCGTTTTCGGCGCCTCGCCGACCAGGCGTTCGCGGTCGTGCTCGGTGTAGATCACCGCACCGAGTCTGCCACCGGGCACCGACCGGCCGGAGGTCCGGTGGTGGCGGGTACGAGCCTCACTGCCCGGCGGTGTAGTTGAAATCCGCCGAGAAATGGGTGAGCTGATACCAGAGCAGAGCGGCGGTCTCCCGGGCGATACCGTGCGCCTGCGATTCCCGGGTGTACACCGCGGGACCGGTGCGGGTGGGCGCGGTCCAGGCGTCGAGTCCGGCGTCGCGGGCCATGGTGCGGGTCCGCAGCGAATGCCAGGGATCACTGACCAGTACCGCGGACCCGAGGCCGCGGTCCTTCATCGCGGCGGCCACGGCCTCCACACTGCGCAGCGTGTCGGAACCGGTCTCCACGGCGAGGATGGCGCTCTCCGGGACCCCCGCGTCCATCAGGTACATCTTTCCCGAGGCGGCCTCGGTGTACAGATCGCCCTCCTGTTTGCCGCCGACGGTGATGACCAGGTCCGACACTCCCTGCTCGTACAGGCTCGCCGCCTGATACAGGCGCGCCTCGAACACCGACGACGGTGTACCGGAGTACTGCGCGGCACCCAGCACCACGATGGCGTCGGCCGGTGTGTAGTCCTCGATCCGCGCCACCTGCCACACCCGCACCGCGGTACCGCCCACCAGGATCATTCCCACCACGAGGGCGCCGCCGAGCAGCCGACCGGCCCAGCGCAGGATCCCGGCACCGATCCCGCGCGCAGCGCCGGAATCGGCACGCGAATCCGGTCGTGTACGCACTGGCGTCCAAGTCACGCTCTAAGTCTGCCAGGCAGGTTCCCGGCACCGGACACCGCGCGAACACAGGTGCCATACCCCGCCGTCACCCGAGGATTCGGCGTTTGCGCTGGTCACCGGAGCACAGCACGGCCGGAGACGGCGCGCGGGGCGGCGTCCGAGCGGGTCGGGCACCGGTTCACCGGCCGGACGGGCGCTTCTTGTGGCCCGAATCGTTATCAGCGCCCCTCCCGCGGAGGGAAGCATTCCCCGCACCCGGCCGCGCTCGCCGACTCCGCCGCGGCCCGGAAACCGTAGCGAGCACGCTTGCCCGTACCCACCGCCGCCTCGCGTTGCGCCCCGGGCCGCACGGTGAGCCGGCGGACAGGCTTGCACCACGGCTACGCCGTGCACTCACCCAGCGGCCGCGAACGGCTCGTCGCCGCGGCGACGCACCACCGACCGAGTGATGGCCGGATCGCCGGCACCGCGGGCGTCGGGAGCGCCGGAAGCCGCACGACCGGCTCGCCCGCTTCTCCGGGCACTCCGCGCCCGTGGCGGGAGCGCGGCACACCGGTAGGGCACCGAAACCACCGTGAGCGGGCGAATTTCGCGGCACAGCGCCTCCGGACGGTGAATATCCCGTTGATCAGGGCCGAACACCGGTAGATTCGACTTTCGGAACGGGCGCCGATGTGCTTGGCTATCCCTCGGCGAGATCTGAAGTGCCTCTGATCCATCCATCGGGGTCGACGAACTCGCACCCACACGTCACACCACAACGGCGTGGCATGCCCGTCGACTGTTTTGGGAATCCTGGGAACAGGTGAACGGCCGGTGGCCGTCTCGGTGAGCACATGGAGCACACGATGTTTTCTCGATGGAAGAGCGCCACCGCCGGTATGGCGGTAACCCTCGCGTCGGTCCTGGCCCCCGCCGTGGCCACGACCGCCCAGGCGGCGCCCGCGAACTGCCCCGACCTCTACGTGGTCGCGATCCCGGGCACCTGGGAGACGTCGAAGTCCGACCCCGGCAAGGGAATGCTCGCCCTGGCCGCCGATGGTCTGCCGGGCAGCGCCCACACCGATTACGTCGCCTATACCGCCACCGCCTTCCCCTGGGAAGGCGAGGTCTACGGCCGCTCCAAGAACGAGGCCGTCTCCGGAGCCCGCGGCCTGATCTCCGATGTGGCACGACGCTGCGGCAATACCCGGTTCGCGCTGCTCGGTTACAGCCAGGGCGCCGACGCCGCCGGTGACCTCGCCTCCGAGATCGGCACCGGGCTCGGCGTGGTGTCCCCGGACCGGGTGGGCCTGGTCGGCCTGATCGCCGATCCCCGCCGCTCCCCCCTCGACAATCTCATCGGTCCACCGGTCCTGGGCGCCGGTGCCGGCGGCCCCCGGCTCACCGGTTTCGGCTGGTTGAGCAACCGCACCTACACCTTCTGCGCCGTCGGCGACCTGTACTGCTCGACTCCCGACGGCGACTTCGCCGCCCGGATCGCCGGCTTCTTCGCCCAGGTCTCCAATGCCGACCCCACCCAGCTCGGCAACTACCAGACCCTCGGCATGCAGCTGCTCAACGATGCCCTCGCCGCCGGCGGTCTGGGCCTGCTGCACGATCAGCTCAACGGCACCGCCTACGAGGAGCGCAAGAAGCAGGTCGACGATTTCGTGAAGTCCGGTATCCACCAGAGCTACCCGAGCTATCAGGTGGCCGGTGGCGTCACCACACTGAACTGGCTGCGGCAGAAACTGGTCGAACTGTCCTGAATCTCGCCCGCTCCCGGCGCCGTCGCTTCGGTCGCGGTCGCCGGGAGCGGTGCGGCGCCGATTCCGATCACCGTCCGGACGGGAACTCCTCATCCTCGGTGGCTGCTCGGATCGTGGTGACAGAGTCGGCCGCAGCATGGACACATGTCGATTCGCGCCCGGGCCCGGCGGTCACCACGACTCGCGACCTCCCGTACTTCAGTCGCCGGCAGGGTCGAAGCGGATCATCCCCAGCAGCGCGTCTTTCAGTTCCAGTCCATCAATGGGCTTCTTGGCGTACATGAACATATTCTTCCCGTTGGGGTCTTTCCTTTCTTCCTCGGTCGGCGCTCTGAGCTTGTCCCCGTCGTATATGAACAGGACACCGGCATCCCGGTTTCGGCCCATGAAATCCTCTACGACGCCTCCCCCTATATGCGTCCAGGGTCTGTTCGGTTCGGACCCGCCGTGTACTCGTGCGTCTTCCACGAGCTTCGGAACTCCCAGACCCGGTTCCGCGGAGACCCAGCGGAACTCCAGATTCATTTTGATCAGTTTTCCACCTTGCTCCGCCCGCATATTGTCCAAAAGCCCGATGAGCCTGTTTTCCTCGGCCGAGAACTTCTTTCCGCGCATTTCCTCGAACGACGCGAGAAGCTTGGCGTCGCCGACCATGTTGTACAGGGACAACTTGTCGGCGAGGCTCGCGAAGGCCTCTCTGTCCCCTTGGGTCAGTTTCAGAACGAAATGCTGCCCGCGATCGGATGCCTGCCCATCGTCGCGAGAGCCGGCGACCGGCGACGAAGCATCCTTTTCCAGTGGCGGCGACGCCTGTTCAGGACCTACCGCGGGCACTCTCCGAGAGTCCGCCGGTGACTGCTCGGGACCGCCCGCCGGGATCTGCTGTCTGCCACGCTCTTCGGCGTCTCGGAAAGTATCCGCCGCTCGGTCGGCACGGACCGAGATGCCGTCCACCCTGTCGTGGAGGAGCCCGCCGGTACGTTTGCCGAGCAGCTCTATCAAGCCGTCCCGCAACCGCTGGACCAGCTCCTTGGCGGATTCGTCAGGGAAACCTTTCACTGTGGACAACCCCCCGATCGACGCGCCGGCGGACTCCCGGCGCAGACCTCATGGCATACCGGCGACAGTTCCGGCCGCCGGACGGCCGTGGACAGTTCCGCGGCCGATATCGAACTCCGCTGCCGGGCCGGCTTCCGGCGTCCCCGTCAGCGCGACCGACCGGTGCCGGTGACGCCCGCGTCCGTCTCATCGGCTCACCTCCCCACACCAGAGAGTATCCCGCGCGCCGAGGCGGCATCGGCCGCCGGGATCTACCAGCCCCGGCTCTTCCATTCCGCCAGCTGCGGCCGCTCGGCGCCGAGTGTCGTGTCGTCACCATGGCCCGGGTACACGACCGTATCGTCACCGTAGCGATCGAAGAGTTTGGTCGTCACCCCGTCGAGCAGGGTGGTGAAATCCTCGGGGCGCCGGGTCTTCCCGACCCCGCCCGGAAATACGGAGGGCTCTGAGCGGGCAACACGAACCCGGGCAGACATTGGCGAGGTCCCCCAGGAAGGCGTGTACCGACGTCGCCGTGGTTTGCCCTCGCCACCATGGCCCAACTTCCCCGAACAAGACGACGACGGAATTGCCCTCACTACCTATCCAGCGATAAATTGTCAAACAAGTCTTGCAGAACGCAGCGCAGCAAGCTTGTTTGACATAGGCAACGCACTATAGTAGGAGGGTCGATGAATGCCAGTGCAGTGCAGAACAGCCTCCTCAGGCTACTCTCGCGAGCAGGTATCCAGGTGGTGAGTGGCACCCCCAACCGCCTGACCTTGAGACGGCACCACAGCCCCCAGGCCACCGAGTCGATTGTGCAAATGAGCGACCACCGCCTCACCGGGCATCAAGTAGAACGATATCGAGACCGCTCGTTACGAAGGCTCTACGCGGCGCCCGAAGCGTCGAAATCTGTCATCGAAGCGGCACTTGCCGATGAGTTCGACTTGGTGACCACCGATCCGCCGCTGGTCATTTTCAACACCGAGATCCTGTTGCATGAGGAGAACTCGGATCGTCGACCAGGTCAAAGGACTCGCACAGCATGGGCCCGATGGTCGTTGACCCGGACCCTCGCCACTTCGCAACACCCGAGATCCCAGGCAGAGCTGGCCGAACTCCTCGGCTTCTCCCAACAAGCCATCTCTCAGGCGCTCCATCGCCTGGCCGGCACCAGCAAGAACGAAGAGGGGTGGCTCGGTAATTCGGCAGAGTTACTCGACGCCTGGCTTGATGAGTATCCCGGACCTGGCGGCACCGTCCAAGGGTGGTACAACCTAGACGACCCGGGAACACAAGCTCGGTCCGCAACTGCTCTACTGACCGAGCTCGAACTCACCCCAGTGATTTCCGGTGATATCGCTGCTGACGAGTATTCTCCTTGGCAGATTCCGGCAACTGCGCTTCTCTACCTCCCCGAGATCATCGACTTCAGCCCGGCGGGCTTTACTCCCGTTGATGTCGGGGATGCCACGATGCTCACCGTGGTCCCGGACGATCCCACCATCCGGCGCACAGCTCAGGAGTCTCCGCACCCGAGCCACCGCTTGGCGGATCCCGCCATCGTGTTGTGGGACCTTCTTCACACAAGCGTCGGCCCGAACGCAGAGGAAACAGCTCAGCGATTGCGGCATCGCATCGTGGCCAGGCAAACACATGCCTGAAACGCACGTTTTCGAGGTCGTCATCGCTTCGACATCCAATGCTTCCGATCTCGGATACATGGCGCTGCACGACCTCACGAAGGCAGCCACATTCCTGGACCCCGAATCGGACGGCCGAGGCTATCGGATCATCGGAGGCCATATGGTCCAGCTACTCAGCCACGCCTACCCGACACCGGACGTGATCAACCGCACAACTGTGGATGCCGACGCCGGTATCAGCCCGTTGGTCGCCACCGAACAAGACCTGCACGAAGCCCTGAAAAAATGTGGGTACGAAGCCGTTCAGGGCAACTCGTACACGAGAGACAGCCCGCACGGAAAAATTTCGATCGATCTGCTGGTGACCCCGGACGCGGAAGGAAAGCCACAGGTCCTCGGAGATCGGCGCTTCGACGCTGCGCCAGGGCTGTCCTTGGCGTTGGCAGCTGCTCCTGTGTACGTTGCCGCCTGCGTGCGCCTGCGAAACGCAGACAAGATCAGCTTCACTGCACCACTTCCGGGTGTCGAAATCGCGGTGGTCATGAAAGCCCTGGCCTGGAAGAAGCGATTTCAACACAAAGACCTTGTCGACCTCTGCACGCTACTCGGAATAACACATCGTCATCACCGTTCGTTTCCGCGCTGGGGACTCTCCGATCCGGAGCTGACGGGAACACGCCGAGATGCGGCTCATGCTCTGAAACTTGTGGTCGACGAGATCGATCGCGGAAACCTCGCAAGATCTGCCCTGCCGATAAAACCATCGGAACTGGCGGCGCTGATCCGACGCTACGTCAACCTTCCGTCGAGATAGGCATCGCACCGTGCCCGTAGTCGGCGGCTACCTCACCATCCTCGGCTCCTCCACTCCTGCAACTGCGGCCGTTCAGCGCCGAGGGTGGTGTCGTCGCCGTGACCGGGGTAGACCACGGCATCGTCGGCGAACCGATCGAACAGTTTGGTGGTCACACCGTCGAGCAGGGTGGTGAAATCCTCCGGCCGCCGGGTTTTTCCGATTCCACCTGGAAACAGGCAGTCGCCGGTGAAGAGGTGGGTCCGGCCGGAGCCGTCGGTGAGGGCCAGGGTGACCGACCCCGGCGTGTGCCCGACCAGGTGGATCACTTCGAGGGAAAGGTCACCGACGGTGACCGTATCCCCTTCCGCCAGGATGCGCTGCGGGGACACCGGGAGCGGGTCGGCGTCGAGTGCGTGGGCTGCCGTCGGAGCTCCGGTGGCGGCGGTGACGGCTTCGAGGGCCTGCCAGTGGTCGCCGTGCTGGTGGGTGGTGACGATCAGGCCGACCCCGTCGGTGGTCTCCTGCTCGATCAGATCGATGATCCGATCGGCTTCGTTGGCGGCGTCGATGAGCAGGGCGGCTCCGGTGGCGGCGCACTGCACGAGGTAGGTGTTGTTGTCCATCGGGCCGACCGACATCTTGGTCACCCGGGCACCCGGGACCTCGCGGCGCTGCGCCGCGGCACCCGGTGAGACGTGGCCGGTGTAGGAGGTATCGATGGTGATCACACCCCGATGCTAGCGAGCGGGCCGGCCGCATTCGTGGCACGACGTCCCCGGGTATCCCGCTCGATCGTGTTCGTGGGCGCCACCGATGCGGCGATCGCGCCTCCGACCCGGCGCGCGCTCGATCAACTGCTCTCGCGGTCTTCGAGGCCGACAGCGGCCAGTTAGTTCGCGTCGATCTTCTTCCAGGCCGGGAACGGCCGACATCAGATCGGCGAGACTGTCGGCGATGGCGTTGAGGGAGCCCACAGCACCACGATCGATACGCATGCCGTGAAATACCAGGAGCGCGACACCCAGCCGCTGACCCGTCCGGCGAACCGGTCGAACACCGAGTGTGCTGCGGATGCCGGAGGGCATCACCGCCGTGGTGCCGTCGTGCCGATCCTCGGACGTGACCCGCTCCTTCCGCTCCTGCCGACGGGCTACCCCGATCGAGGCGGCGGTAACGGCGAGGAGCGAAAAGCTCGGGTCAGCAGCCGATCAGTCGTTGCGCCAGATACCCCTCGACCTGATCGAGAGCGATCCGCTCCTGGGCCATGGTGTCGCGTTCACGCACCGTGACCGCCTGGTCGTCGAGGGTGTCGAAATCGACGGTGATGCAGAAGGGGGTGCCGATCTCGTCCTGGCGGCGGTAGCGGCGGCCGATGGCGCCGGCGTCGTCGAATTCGACGTTCCAGTTCCTGCGCAGTTGCGCGGCGAGGTCCTTGGCCTTGGGGGTGAGGTCGGCATTGCGCGACAGCGGCAGCACCGCGGCCTTGACCGGCGCGAGACGACGATCCAGGCGCAGCACCGTGCGGGTGTCCACGCCGCCCTTCGCGTTCGGGGCCTGGTCCTCGGCATAGGCGTCGACGAGGAAGGCCATCAGCGACCGGGTCAGGCCGGCGGCGGGCTCGATCACGTACGGGACGTAGCGTTCCTCGGTGGTCTGGTCGAAATAGCTCAGCTCCGCGCCGGAATGTTTGGCGTGCGTGGACAGGTCGTAATCGGTGCGGTTGGCGATACCTTCCAGCTCGCCCCATTCACCGCCCTGGAAACCGAACCGGTACTCGATATCGGTGGTACCGGCCGAGTAGTGCGAGAGCTTCTCTTTCGGGTGTTCGAAGAGGCGCAGGTTCTCCGGGTCGATACCCAGATCGGTGTACCAGGAGAAGCGGGTGTCGATCCAGTACTTGTGCCATTCGGCGTCCTCGCCGGGTTTGACGAAGAACTCCATCTCCATCTGCTCGAACTCGCGTGTGCGGAAGATGAAGTTGCCGGGGGTGATCTCGTTGCGGAAGCTCTTGCCGATCTGGGCGATACCGAACGGCGGCTTCTTGCGCGCGGTGGTCATGACGTTCGCGAAGTTCACGAAGATGCCCTGGGCGGTCTCCGGGCGTAGATAGTGCAGGCCCTCTTCGTCGTCCACCGGGCCCAGGAAGGTCTTCAGCAGCCCGGAGAAGTTCTTCGGCTCGGTCCAGCTGCCGGGCTGGCCGGTTTCCGGATCGTTGATATCGGCCAGACCGTTGACCGGGGGATGGCCGTGTTTGGCTTCGTAGGCCTCGAGCAGATGGTCGGCCCGGTAGCGCTTGTGGGTGTGCAGGGATTCGACGAGCGGATCGGAAAAGGTCTCGACGTGACCGGAGGCCACCCAGACCTGACGCGGCAGGATCACCGAGGAGTCGAGGCCGACCACATCCTCGCGGCTGGTGACCATCGACCGCCACCACTGCTTCTTGATGTTCTCCTTGAGCTCGACGCCCAGCGGACCGTAGTCCCACGCCGATTTGGTACCGCCGTAGATCTCACCGCACGGGTACACCAGGCCCCGGCGCTTGGCGAGGTTGGCAACGGTGTCCACCTTCGACTTGGGTGCCACGCGAGAATTCTCCATCCACTACGAATCGCCAGTAGTTACGCTGCCCGGATCGGGCTACGTGATCGCAGTTGCCCACGGTAGCTGCTCTGCCGTGCGCGGCTGATCGGGTACAGCCTAGTAGGTGCGCGCGAGCTCGCCCCATCCGCAGCCCGCACTCGCCCGGCGTATCCGCGCGAGCCCGATTCGCGCACGCATCGGCATGGATATTTGACATGCATACCCATGCATATCAAAATGGGACCGGTTTCCAATAAGGAGTGGACGATGACAACCGACACTGCCGCCGCCGGGCAGCACAATCCCTACCGCTCCCCCGCACCGGTCCCCATACCCACCCGGACCGTGCTGGAGAACGCGGGCGAGTTGCTGCGCGCACTCGCCGCCCCCGTTCGCATCGCCATCGTGCTACAACTGCGGGAGTCGCCGCGCTGTGTGCACGAGCTGGTGGATGCCCTCGGCGTTACACAACCGCTGGTCAGCCAGCATCTGCGGATCCTCAAATCGGCCGGGGTGGTACACGGTGAGCGATCGGGCCGCGAGGTCCTCTACGAACTCGTCGACGACCACCTGGCGCATATCGTGGTCGACGCAGTAGCGCACGCCGAAGAAGAAGGGTAATTCGTGTCCGAGAACCTGGTCACTGGCAAAGGGACCGCCACACAGCGAGCTGTCGGTATTCGCACCACGCGGCAACGCAACGCGATCGCCGCGCTACTGGAGGACATCGACAGGTTCCGGTCGGCTCAGGAGCTACACGACGAGCTACGCCGGCGCGGCGAGGGGATCGGACTGACCACCGTCTACCGCACACTGCAATCGCTGGCCGACGCCGGAATGGTCGATGTCCTGCGTACCGACAACGGCGAATCGGTCTACCGGCAGTGTTCGACCGGTCATCATCACCACCTGGTGTGCCGTCACTGCGGTCGCACCGTCGAGGTCGCCGGACCGACCGTGGAGGCGTGGGCGGCCAGCACCGCCTCCAGCCACGGGTTCACCGAAGTCAGCCATACGCTGGAGATCTTCGGCACCTGCCACTCCTGCTCGGCGCTCGGCCGGGGCTAGTACCCCGGAGAACCTTCTGATACGGCGAAGGCCGCTACCACCGGGTGGTAGCGGCCTTCGCCGTATTCCGTCCGTGCCTCACGCGGTGACCGGCACCGGCGCCGGTTCGGCGGGCGACGCCGGCTCGACACGGGCACGATCACGCAGGGCACCGATGCCGAACAGGACGAGAGCGAACCCCGCCCAGGCCAGCAGGACCAGTACCGGCCGCTGCGCGCCCGCGCCGTCGAAGAACGCCACCGAGCGGAGCAGCGATGCCGCGGCGCCCGGGGGCAGCAACTGCCCGATCGCGCCCCACGGCTGCGGCAGCAGTTCGGGAGCGGAGGTGGCGGCGGAGAACGGATTACCGATGAGCAACATGGTCAGGGCGGCGACCCCGATACCGGCCCGGCCGATCACGGTGGCGAGTCCGGCGACCGTGCCGGCGACCGCGAAGGAGACCAGCCCGGCCACCACCGACAGGGTGAGGTAGCTGCCAGGGACGATGGACAGCCAGGTCTGGGTGACGAGCATGCTCAGCAGGCCACCGGCGATACCGAAGACGAGTGCCCCGAGCACACGACCGCCGGCAGAGGGAACCAGGAGGGTCAGCAGCACACCGCCCGCGATACCCGCCATGACCAGGGGCAGCGCCATGGCGCCGAAGCCCGCGCCGCGCGGATCGTCGGGATCGGCCGGAACGACGTCCTCGACCGGCGCGGCCGGCGCACCGGACATCTGCTGCCCGATCTGGGTGAGCTGCTGGGCGACCGCGGGGGCCGCACCGGACGCGACCAGCACCCGGGGCGCGCCGCCCCCGGTCACGATCGCGCCGTAGACCTCACGGTCCCCGATGGCCGCCCGGGCCGCCGCCTCATCGGGGACGACCGTGAGTTCGAACGCGCCGGGATTCTGGCCCGCCAGCCGGGCCTCCACCATCGCGGCCTGCGGACCGGCGACGGCGAGTGGTAGATCACGGGGCGCGATATCGGTCGCCGGCCACGCGAACGCGATCAGCATCAACGCTTGCAGCAGGGCCGCGCCCACCCCGAGTGCCACGGCACGCTGGATGACGTTCATGACGTTCTCCCAAGAAAATCGAAGGCTCGTTCTTTTTAGGTGTCCTCACCGTCCCACCGCCTCGGCACCTTGTCAAGAACGAACATTCGTTTTAGTTTGGAAGCATGCCCCGAGTCAGTGACGAACACCTGGAACGCCGCCGGCAACAGATCCTGGATGCCGCCCGTGCCTGCTTCGTCCGCAAAGGCTTCCACCAGACCTCCATGCAGGACGTCTTCACCGAGTCGGGCCTGTCCGCGGGCGCTGTCTACCGCTATTTCAAGAGCAAGGACGAACTGGTCATCGCGCTCGCCTCGACCGCCGCGGGTGATATCCGCGCGCAGATGACGGCCGTCATCCACAGCGACCCGCTCCCTACTCCCGCCGAACTGATCGCGCGGATGACGAAGTGGATCGACGCCCAGAGCGGCCCCGAGGGCCGGATACGGCTGGCACCGCAGGCATGGTCACTGGCCCTCGTCGACGAAGAGGCGGCCGAACCCGTGCGCCGGACCATGGCGGGCATCCGGGGAATGTGGCACGAATACGCCGAACGAATGCGCGCGGCCGGATGGCTCCCGCCCGATGCCGACGTGGACGCGGTCGCCGCCGCGCTCTTCGGACTGCTTCCCGGATACGTGCTCCAGCATCTGCTGCTCGGCGATCTCGTCCGTGACCAGTACCTGCGGGGTGTGAACATCCTGTTCCCGTACGGCGCCCCGGAAGGCCGCATCCGGCCGGAGACCGGTGCCACGGCAGTCGCCGACCCGGCCTGATCAGCTCAGGGCAACAGACCCTTACGCGCCTCCCCGGCGCCACCGAGCACCAGCAGCAGCATCGTGGTCAACGCCATATCGTCCAGGCCGGCCGCCGGGAACGTGTAGCGGAGGATCACATCGGCGAGTTTGTCGTGCGCGATCACCGCGATCGAGCCGAACTGCAACGAGGCGTTCCGCTCGGCCACCCGCTTGTGCAACTGCGGTTTGAGCGGCCGATCCCAGGCCAGCACACACGTCAGCGACAGCACATCCAGACCGGGCGTCAAGGTGAACGCGCTCAGCGAACACAGCGCGCCCTGGAAATCGAAACGCAGCGAACCGTCGTTGTCGACCCGGACGTCGATATCGTAGAGCCCCAGCCCGGCACCGGCCCGGGCCTGCAACTCCAGATCCGGTGCCAGCGCACCCGATTCGGCCTCGCCACTCATTTGGCACCCCCGAACCGGCGATCCCGCCGCGCGTACTCGAGACAGGCATCCCACAGATTGCGCCGATCGAAATCCGGGAACAAGGTCGCCTGATAGACGAACTCGGCGTACGCCGACTGCCAGATCAGGAAATTCGAACTACGGAACTCCCCCGACGGCCGCAGGAACAGATCCACATCCGGCATATCCGGCTCGTCCAGGAACCGGGCGATCGTATCCTCACCGACCTTCTCCGGATCGATCTCCCCCGCCGCCACCCGGCGCGCGATCTCCCGTGCCGCGTCGGCGATCTCGGCCCGACCGCCGTAGTTGACACACATGGTCAACGTCATCACGGTGTTGTCCTCGGTCAGCTCCTGCGCGGTCTCCAACTCCCGGATCACACTGCGCCACAGTCGCGGCCGCCGCCCCGCCCAGCGCACCCGCACCCCCATCTCGTGCATCTCGTCGCGCCGCCGCCGGATCACATCCCGGTTGAACCCCATGAGAAACCGCACCTCATCGGGGCTGCGCCGCCAGTTCTCGGTGGAGAACGCGTATGCCGACAACCACTTCACACCGATCTCGATACAACCCTCGACGGTGTCCATGAGCACGGCCTCGCCCTTTTCGTGACCCGCCGTCCGCGGCAGCCCGCGCTCCTGCGCCCAGCGCCCGTTGCCGTCCATCACCAGCGCGACATGCCTGGGGACCAGGTCCGCGGGAATTTCCGGCGGGCGGGCCCCGGAAGGGTGCGGTGACGGCGGTCGGATGGTACGGACGGTATCGGACGCGGATACGCCCGAACCGGTGGTGTCACGACGCAGGATCACGTCCAAAAGACTAGCTCTGTTCATAGCGCGCTGGCGCGCGCGGGGTTGAGGCCCCTTGGTCTCGCCGTTTCGGCCTCGAGGGTGGGGTGTGGGGGTGGGAGAGCGGGGGAATAACGCGACAAACCCCGCCAACAAGTGATGGGGGGTGAGGGAGAAGA
>NZ_JBEXLL010000085.1:0-26874 GCF_040609955.1 Nocardia sp. NPDC004568 | reverse complement strand
TAATTTACCGCCGACCCCCGTTATCAACACCACCAGTGTAACAATGTTACCCTACACGCCGCTCTCCCTATCTCCCCGGGCTCACCCAAACTCGGTGCCCGGCGCCCCCCCGGCGCGCACACCACTCCAACTACAGACCAGTGGAATCCGGGCTGATTCCGCACCACGACCCGAGCATTCAGCCACCACCAGGAGCCGCGCAGGACCACCAGCCGTGAACCGACGACACCCACTTCATCGATGACAAAGCGCGGAAAGCCTGAAATCCGACGCCGACAACGAGACTCAGCTCATCCACCGGACTGTCATGCCGCCGCAACCGCACCGGCGCCGCTGATGGTGGGCAGAGCCGTTACCGAGATAGTCCTGTCCCCTTTGCCGTCCCGGCGCGGACGCGCTGCGCAGGAAGGGCATGAGGTGCTGCAGTACGTCAGTGGGCGCTTCTGGGTTCCCTGCGATCAACTGCTCTGGCACGGGATAGGGAGCGGCCAGGAACGACCACACCCAGTAATCGAGGGCGAAGCCGCGATCCACTGCCGCGAAGGCGTCGGCTGTCGGAACGATGTCGAGAACTGCGAGACCATCGACGGTGCGGGTGATCAAGAGCCAACCGGTAGGTACACCGCGCACCGCGGTCGTGACCGGCCACGCTGAATCGGTCGAAACTACCGGATCTGCTCCCACCCCCGCCGCTCCGGCCGCGACCCCAGCTCCCGGTCCCGACTCCGATAGACGATATACGGCCTGGTCAGGTATCCGATCGGCAGCGAGAACACGTGGACCAGCCGGGTGAACGGCCAGAAGGCGAACAGCAGCCACGCGGCGATCACGTGCAGCTGGAAACCGAGGGGAGCGGCGAGGACCAGGTCGGTGTCGGGGCGGAAGGTGAGGATGGAGCGGAACCACGGGGACACCGTCTCCCGGTAGTTATGGGGATGGTTGTTCGCGTTGTTGAAGACCGTGGTGCCGAAGCCCAGCAGCAGCGTGCCGATCAGCAGAACGTACATGATCTTGTCGTTGCGGGTGGTCGCGGAGAATACGGGACCGGTGGTGCGGCGGCGGTAGATCAGGATGGCTGCGCCGGCCAGGGTGGCGACACCGGCCAGGATCCCGAGACCGGCGGAGGCCGCGTGGTACACCGAATCGCTGATGCCGCCGGACTCGGTCCAGCCCGCCGGGATGAGCAGGCCGACGATATGACCCACGATCACCAGCAGGATCCCGTAGTGGAACAGCGGACTGCCCAGGCGCAGCAGGCGACTCTCGTAGAGCTGGGAGGAGCGGGTGGTCCAGCCGAATCTGTCGTAGCGGTAGCGCCAGTAGTGGCCCACCAGAGAAGTCGCGATGGCGGCGTAGGGCAGGGCGACCCACAGCAGGATGTCGGCCGCGGTGAGGTCTTCGCCCGGGGCGGCGAGCAGCGTGACGTTCATCGGCAGGCCTCGGTGTTCGTGTGCGGCGCCTCCCGCGAACGTACGACCGGATCCGGGAGGTACTGCGACGGGGCGAAGGGGGCGAGGCCGACGGCTTCCTCGGGAGGACCCTCGGCGATGAGCCGGGCGACGGCGTCCTGTTCGGAACCGGCGAGAGCGGGGAGGGTGGCGATGATCGATTCGAGGACGTCGGTCCAGGGGGAGCCGGTGTCCCGCAGGCCCCGCCGCATCACCTCGAGACCGGCCCGGTGCTCGGTGAGCAGACGCAACCCGGTGTCGGCGTTGCCGGCCGCGGCGAATTCGAGCACGACGCAGAGATGGTCGGGCAATTCCTCCTCGGAGAGCCGCAACCCGGCCGCCCGATACGCCTGCTTGAAACGCAACAGGGCGACGCCGCGTTTCCGGGTGTCTCCGTAGGCGAAATAAGTGAGATACGGGCTGAACCGCTTGTGATGATCGAAGGTCGCCACATAGTCGGCGGCGAGGTCGAAGACCGACCGGGTGCGCACATGGCCGAGGAACCGGGTGAGCGGAGCGCCGACCGGAGGCGGCAGCGTCGCCGCCACCGTGCTCAGCAGGTCGAGATTGCGGCGCAGGGATTCGTCCGGATAGCCGAGCAGCAGGGACTGCGCCTGCCAGGCGGCGGCCCGGGTGGCCGGGTCGAGGGCGTTCGCCCTGGTCGCCCTCATCGCGGCGGCTCCACGTCGCGGGACCCCGGGTTCACTCCCTCCGGCGGGAACAGCCCGTCGGGGACCTTCCCGTCCCAGTTGAGCAGATTCACCCGGCCGCGGCCGCCGACGCTGGTGGCGGTCTCGGAGGTCTGCCGGTTGCGCAGCATCCGGAAGTTCTCCACGGCGATGGGCGAGACCCCGCCCGAATTCTCGCCGAACGGCCCGGAACCGGTCATTCCCGGCCCGCCCTCGTAGTCCAGGCTGCATTCGGTGGCGAGTTCTTCCAGCCCGTGCGCCGATTCGGTGTGCGCGGGCGGGATCACATAGCGCTCGTCGTATTTGGCCAGGGCCAGCAGGCGGAACATATCGTAGATCTGTTCACCCGACATGCCGACCGCCGCGGCGATACGCTCCCGCGGTTCCCGGCCGAGATTGATATCGCGCATATAGCTGCGCATGGCGGCCAGCCGGCGCAGGATCGCGGTCACCGGTTCGGGATCGCCCGCCGTGAACAACTGCGCGAGATAGTCCACCGGGATTCGCAACGCCTCGATCGCGGCGAAGAGATTGCCGTGGTCCTCGGCGTCGTGACCGGTGTCGCGCACGATATCGACCACCGGCGACAGCGGCGGGATGTACCAGACCATGGGCAAGGTGCGGTACTCCGGATGCAGTGGCAGCGCGACCTTGTAGGTGCTGATCAGCGAATAGATCGGCGAGCGGTCGGCGGCCTCCACCCAGTCCCAGGGGATACCCGCGCGTTCGGCTTCCCGCCGTACCTCCGGATCGGCGGGATCGAGGAAGACCTCCCGTTGCGCTTCGTAGAGGCCGTGTTCATCCGGGGTGGAGGCGGCTTCCAGTACTTTGTCGGCGTCGTAGAGAACCAGGCCGATATAGCGCAGGCGGCCCACGCAGGTCTCGGCGCAGACCGTCGGCAACCCGACCTCCACCCGCGGGAAACAGAAGGTGCACTTCTCGGCTTTTCCGGTGCGGTGGTTGAAATAAACCTTCTTGTACGGGCACCCGGAGACGCACATCCGCCAGCCGCGGCACCGGTCCTGATCCACCAGGACGATTCCGTCCTCGCTGCGTTTGTAGATCGCGCCCGAGGGACACGAGGCGGCGCAGGAGGGATTCAGGCAGTGTTCGCAGATCCGGGGCAGATAGAACATGAAGGTCTGCTCGAATTCGAAACGCACCTGTTCGGACAGTTTCCGCAGGAGCGGATCACGGTGGCCGTATTCGGGTGCGCCGCCGAGATCGTCGTCCCAGTTCGCCGACCATTCGATCTTCGTATCCTTGCCGCTGATCAGCGATTTCGGCCGGGCGACCGGGGTGTGCCGCTGGGCCGGCGCGGTGGTCAGATTCTCGTAGTCGTAGGTCCAGGGTTCGTAGTAATCGCTCAGGGCGGGCAGGATGGGATTGCTGAATATGGTGAACAATTTGCGCAGCCGACCCCCACCTTTGAGTTGCAACCTGCCCCGGTAATTCAGATCCCAGCCGCCACGCCACCTGTCCTGATCCTCGTAGGTGCGGGGATAACCCTGCCCCGGCCGGGTCTCCACATTGTTGAACCACACGTATTCCACGCCCGACCGGTTCGTCCACGCCTGTTTGCAGGTGACCGAACAGGTATGACAGCCGATACATTTGTCGAGGTTCATCACCATCGCCATCTGCGCCATCACCCGCATCAGTAGCTCACCTCCTGGCTGCGACGACGGATCACGGTCACCTCGTCGCGTTGATTACCGGTGGGTCCGAGATAGTTGAACGCGAAACTGAGCTGGGCGTAGCCACCGATGAGGTGGCTCGGTTTGACCAGCAGCCGGGTCAGCGAATTGTGGATACCGCCGCGATGCCCGGAGGTCTCGCTGATCGGCACATCGATGAGCCGGTCCTGCGCGTGGTACATGTAGACGGTTCCGGCCGGCATGCGGTGCGAGACCACCGCCCGGGCCACCACCACACCGTTGCGGTTGACCGCCTCGACCCATTCGTTGTCGGCCACACCGATGGTCGCCGCGTCCGCGGGGGCCATCCAGATCGTGGGCCCGCCGCGCGAAAGGGTCAGCATGAAGAGGTTGTCCTGATATTCGGAGTGAATGGACCATTTGCTGTGCGGGGTGAGATAGCGAACGGTCACCCCCAGCTCCCCCGTCGAGCCGAGTACGGGTTCACCGAACAGCGCGGCCATGTTCAGTGGCGGCCGGTACACGGGCAGGCCCTCGCCGAGTTCGGTCATCCAGTCGTGGTCGAGATAGAAATGCTGGCGGCCGGTGAGCGTATGCCAGGGTGTGCGACGTTCGATATTGATGGTGAACGGCGAATACCGGCGGCCCCCGGTTTCCGACCCCGACCATTCCGGCGAAGTGATCACCGGCACCGGCGCGGCCTGGGTGTCGGCGAAGGTGATCCGTTTGCCCTCGTATTCGGCGGCCAGATCGGCCAGGCGCATGCCGGTGCGCTGTTCGAGGGTGCGGAAACCCGCGGTGGCCAGGCGGCCGTTGGTGGTACCGGACAACGCCAGGATCGCTTCGCACGCCTGGATACCGCGCTGCAACGACGGCCGCCCGTCGGCCGGCCCGCCGCGGATCACGCCGTTCTTGTGCCGCAGGTACTCGACCTCCGGCCCGAAATCGAAGGTGACCCCCTTGGTGGTGCCGCCGAGTTTCTCCGCCAGCGGGCCGAGGGCGTTCATCTTCGCCGCGACCGCGCCGTAATCGCGTTCCACTACAACCAACTTCGGCATGGTCACTCCGGGCACGGGTTCCGCGTCCCCGGTCTTCCAATCCGCGACCCGGCCGTGCGGGGTGGCCAGTTCGTCGGGGGTGTCGTGCAACAGCGGCACCGCGACCACATCCTTGCGGACCCCGAGCCGCGGACCGGCGAGTTCGCTGAACTTCTCGGCGATCGTCCGGAAGGCGTCCCAATCGGTGCGGGTCTGCCAGGGCGGCGCGATGGCGGGGTTGAACGAATGCACGAAGGGGTGCATATCGGTGGTGTTCAGATCGTGCTTCTCGTACCAGGTCGCGGCGGGCAGCACGATATCGGAGAACAGCGTGGTGCTGGTCATCCGGAAATCCAGGGTCAGCAGCAGATCGAGTTTGCCGCGCGGCGCGTCCGGCCGCCACACCACATCACGCGGGCGCGCGCCGGCCGGAGTGGGTTTGGCGCGCAGCGACGATTCGGTACCCAGCAGATGTTCGAGGAAGTACTCGTTGCCCTTCGCCGAGGAACCGAGCGGGTTGGCCCGCCACACCTCGAGTATCCGCGGGAAGTTCTCCGGGGCGTCGGGGTCCTCGCAGGCGAACCGCATCCGTCCCGAACGCAGTTCGGAGACCACGTAGCCCGCCACCGAACCGCCCTCGGCCGCGGCGGAATCGGCCAGTTCCAATGGGTTGCGGTCGAAGGTCGGGTACGACGGCATCCAGCCCAGCCGCGCGGACTGCGCGATCACGTCGGCGGTGCTCATACCCGCCAGCTGCCCCGCGCCCGGGGTGGCCGAGAGTTTGTCGGCGCCGAACCAGTCGTAGCGGAACTGATCGGAGTGCAGATACCAGAACGCCGTCTGGATCATCTGCCGCGGCGGCCGCGACCAGTCCAGGGCCGAGGCCAGCTGGGTCCAGCCGGTGACCGGCCGGCATTTCTCCTGACCCACATAGTGCGCCCAGCCACCGCCGTTCACACCCTGGCATCCGGTGAGCGTGGTCAGGGTCAGGAATGCGCGGTAGATCGTGTCGGAGTGGAACCAGTGATTGGTACCGGCGCCCATGATGATCATCGAGCGACCGTGGCTCTCCTCGGCATTGGCCGCGAACTCGCGCGCGATCCGCAGGACCGCGGCGGCCGGGACACCGGTGATCGTCTCCTGCCAGGCCGGGGTGTAGGGCTGGGAGAAATCGTCGTAGTCGACGGGCCAGGTCCCGGGCAGACCGTCCCGGTACACGCCGTACTGCGCCAGCAACAGGTCGAACACCGTGGTGACCAGATGGCCGTTCACCCGCCGCGCCGGTACGCCGCGCCGGATCGCCGGGTCGTCACCGGCCGCGGTGTCGAACCGGGGCAGCAGCACGGACACCGCCGTCTCGCCGAGCAGTGTCAGCCGGGGCACCACACCTTCGAGGTCGAGATTCCAGCTCCCCACCCCGGCTTCGCCGTAGCGATGACCGACCGAACCGTTCGGGATCACCGGGCGGCCGTCCGCGTCGAGCACCACCGTTTTGAACGCGGCGTTCTCCACCCCGGCGTGCACGTCGAGGTCGGCGGCGGTAAGGAACTTCCCCGGGGTGTAGTCGCCGCCGGCCTCCTCCAGCCGGACCAGGAACGGGAGATCGGTGAACTGGCGTACGTAACTCGTGAAGTACGGCACCTCGCGTTCCACGAAGAACTCGCGCAGCACCACCTGCCCCATCGCCATGGCCAGCGCGCCGTCGGTACCGGGATGCGGGGCCAGCCATTCGTCGGCGAACTTCACATTGTCGGCGTAGTCCGGGGAGACCGCGACGACCTTCTGCCCGCGGTAGCGGGCTTCGGCCATCCAGTGCGCGTCCGGGGTCCGGGTCACCGGCAGATTCGATCCCCACATGATCAGATAGCCCGCGTCCCACCAGTCCCCCGATTCCGGGACATCGGTCTGATCACCGAATACCTGCGGCGAGGCCACCGGCAGATCGGCGTACCAGTCGTAGAAGGACAGCATGGTCCCGCCGATCAGCGAGACGAACCGGGCGCCGGAGGCGTGCGACACCATCGACATGGCCGGAATCGGTGAGAACCCCGCGATCCGGTCCGGGCCGTACCGGGCGATGGTGTACACATGGGCGGCCGCGATCATCTCGGTCGCCTCGTCCCAGGTGGCGCGCACCAGACCGCCCTTGCCGCGCGCTGATTTGTACCGCCGGGCCGAATCCGGGTCCTCGACGATCGTTTCCCAGGCGGTCACCGGGTCGCCGGTGGCCGCCTTCGCGGCGCGATACATCTCCAGCAGCACACCGCGCACATAGGGGTAGCGCACCCGGGTCGGCGAGTAGGTGTACCAGGAGAACGCGGCCCCGCGCGGACAACCCCGCGGCTCGTATTCGGGTTTGTCGGGGCCCACCGACGGATAGTCGGTCTGCTGGGTCTCCCAGGTGATGATCCCGTCCTTGACGTAGATCTTCCAGGAACAGGACCCGGTGCAGTTCACGCCGTGCGTGGAACGCACCACCTTGTCGTGACTCCACCGGTCCCGATAGAACTCGTCGGCCTGCCGTCCGCCCACCTCGAGCATCGACCGCCGGTCCGGGGAGATCTCCGCGCGGGTGAAGAAGCGCCGGGTACCCACCAGCGCATCGGTCAGGTCGTCGTCGAGCCCCGCCCGCCCCGAGTCGCGGTGAGTCACAGGGCCTCCTTCGAAGTGTGCGCGTGCGGTCCGCGCGGACCGAAACGTTGCCGGAGGTACCGGTTCATCGAAACTCCTTCACAGCTGGTGCGTCCGAGGGCCCGGGCCGAAGCGTTCGCGGACGTAGCACCGCACCGGAACTCCCTCGCGACCGGTACATCCGTCGGCGGTAGCCGCGACGTCGGCGGAGAGATCGCCTCATAGGTGATTCCGCTCCACCTGGTGGCGCACCACGATCAGCGTGAACAGCAACGCGACCAGGGCTACCACCGCGAGCGCCAGCAGACCCGGGCCGTAGTCGTCGGTCGTCTGGTAGATGGCGCCCATCACCAGCGGCGGGACGAACCCGCCCAGCCCACCGGCCGCTCCCACGAAACCGGTGACCGCTCCCACCTTCCCCGCGGGCGCGATCAGGGCGACCAGCGCGAAGGTGGCGCCGCTGCCCGCGCCCAGCGCGGCGGCCAGCACCAGGAAGGCGAGCGTGCCGATCGGCGCCAGGTCCGGGGTCGTGGCTTGCACGGAGGCCGCGACCACCACCGCGCACAGCGTGGCCGCGAGGACCGACGGCGCGTCGAACCGATCCGCCAGCCAGCCGCCGACCGGCCGCATGACCACCGCGAGCAGCACGAACCCGGCCATCCGGTTGGCCGCGTCGGCCTGGGACAGCTCGTAGGCGGTCCGCAGATAGGAGGGCAGATAGACGGAGAACGCCACGAAACCGCCGAAAGTGACCGCGTACAGCGCCGAGGCCGACCAGGTCGCGGGCAGTCGCACGGTCTCGTTCAGCCGGGTGGCCAGCGGTTCGGCGGGCGGGGTGCGGCCCGGTGCGTCGCGGAGCAGGTACCAGGCGACGGTCGCGTAGATCACCAGCGCGAGCGCGCACAGCAGGAACGGTGTGGCGGTATTGCCCGCGTCCACCAGACGCACCGTGGTCAGGGCGCTGATGGCGGTGCCACCCATGCCCATGCCGTACACACCGATCGCCAGCCCCTGCTTCTCCGGCGGGAACCAGGCGCTCACGAACGGCACGCCGACCGCGAACACCGTGCCGCCGATACCGAGGAAGAAACCGCCGATCAGCAAGGCCGCCAGCGCGGAGTGCCCGACCAACCCCAGGAACAGGACCGGCAGCACCGTGATCAGCGAAACCATCGGGAACATCAGGCGCCCGCCGTAGCGGTCGGCCAGCGCACCGATCGGAATCCGCCCCAGCGAACCCACGATCACCGGAACGGCCACCACCAGCGACTCCTGGAAGGAATTCAGCCCGAGCTCGTCGCGGAACCGCGGCGCGAGCGGGCTCAGCAGCGCCCACGCCCAGAAGTTGAGCACGAAACCCATCGTGGCCAGGACCAACATCAGGGTGCGTCCGCCGGTCGCGGCGGGATCGCCGGCCATGGCCCGGCCGGGATTCAGCGGAGTCGAAGAGGCCACCATCACTCCTGGGGCGATCGGTCCGGCTAGCTCTCGCGCCCGGTGGACACCTGGTCCAACCGCTCGACGGGCGATTCGATCGTCGAACGCGGCCGGAACAAAGGACTCTTCCCGACCGCCGTATTGCGTGCGTTATCACAGACACAACGCCGTACCGACGATTGTGCCTCTATCGGCCCTCACTCGGGGCCCACTGGAGGTTTCCGGAGTTTCGTGATCTCACCGGCACTCGCCGGACTTCTCGATACCCGCCGAAGCCACGCCCGGAAGTCGCTGTCGTATGCGTTCGATACCGTATCGATTGCGGCGAGGCAATGGTGACGCCGCCTCCTGCGCGGCCGAACGCGGCAAGGACACCGGTCGCGACAGAAAGCGGTGTCGCCCTCTCGGGGATCTCCATCGCATGCCGAATTCGGCCCCGGTGTCGTATACCGCACGAAGTGTGTCGCTTCCAGCTCTGGTTGTTCTGGGTGGCTCGACCTACGTTTGTGGAAGGTCCGAATTCGGGACCATCGGTCGGTTGGTCCGACCGCTACTTCCACACCACGAAGAGGTGACGACCACGAAGCTTTCGGAGCAGTCCCGCATCGAGCAGCAGCGCTCAACGGACTCATCATCGGTGTGGCCCCGCCTACGAGCGCTGAATCGGCGGGCAATCGAGGGACAGCGCGATCGGGAGGGGCCGCAGCTTGAATGGTCTCTACGGCACCCGGATATGCACATGCCGAAGTGACGAAGGTCCGAACAATTACTTGTCCGGTAATGGCCATCTACTCCAGGCCGGACGGCAGAACGGAAACCAAGATCCGCTGATGACCACTTTACTACCCCTTGCCTACGGATATTTGCGCGACGATCTGCTCGGTGCCCACGACCCGGCTGCCGATGAAGACAAGCTGCGAACCGCTGCCGCGTCACGCGGATACGCGCTGGGCACTGTGTTCCGCGAGCCGGCGCCCCAGAACGGGATGCTGCCTCCGGCGTTCGTCGAGCTCGTCCGAGAATGCCGGCGATCCGACGCCCACACCGTGCTGACGCTGAACGGGCACTTGTCGGGCATGTGCATATGCCGGATGGTCCTTGTCGCAGTTCTCGACGTCCGTGCCGATGCCGCAATACAGGAGATCGAGCCATGAGCCGGTCCCACTCGGGAAACCGGCCTCATCCACGGACTCGGGGTGTGGGAGACACCGAGTCGCGATCTGCCTTTCTCTGGTAAGGGCCGGGCCGATCCCTCAACAGCCGTAGACAACTGACCGCAGCCAGCCGCGCAATTCGAGTGCAGGCGCCGCTGGCCCGAGATCGGAGAGCAGGATGCGCAGCCACCTACACCATCCGGTGCCACAGCACACGATGCGCGATCCCGGGCCGTACGTGGTCACCCATACGGACGAACAATCGTGCCCGGTGGGGGACGAGCTGTTCCGGTTCGTTTTCGACAACGCCGCGGTGGCGCTGGCGATCGGCGACACCGAAGGCACCCTTCTCTACGCCAATCACAGTTTGGCCGACATGATCGGAATACCGGTCGATCGCTTACGCGGTATCTCCGTTTATCAATTTGCCCATCCCGACGATCAAGACGAGATCAACACAGTTGTTTTCGATACCTTGGTCCGGGCGCGGGAAGGCGTCGTCAAACTGGAGCGTCGATTGATCCGTACCGACGGCAGCGCCGGGTGGCTGGCGTTCACAATCACTTACGTGAGAGGGCACGGCGGACAACCCGACTATCTGCTCGCCGTAGGCGAGGATGTGACCGAGCGGCACCGGCTACAAGAAGAACTGCACCGGCAGGCCCGTCAAGATTCGCTCACCGGCCTGCCCAACAGGCGCTGTCTGCTCGAGCGGATCGATACGCTGGCCGCGGCCGGCGGCGACGACCGGGCGGGACTGTGTTTCCTCGATCTCGACAGCTTCAAAGAGGTCAATGACCGTTACGGGCACGGGATCGGCGATCAGGTTCTGCGCACTGTCGCCGACCGCCTGCGTGACAGCGTGTCCGGCCACGACTGCATGATCGCTCGCATAGGGGGTGATGAATTCGTTGCTCTCCTCTCACCGTCGACTGACAGCCGCACGGTGACCGAGGTAGCGGAGCAGATGCTGTTGGCACTGTCCATCCCGATCGCCATCGGGCAACACAGGTTGCGGGTGTCGGCCAGCATCGGGGCCGTTCTCACGAGATTACGCAATACCGGGGCCACGGCCCTCCTCGACGCCGCCGACCGCGAGCTGTACCACGCCAAGACCAGGGGTAAAGACCAGTGGGCTCTCCGCCTGCTCGATACCGGTATCAGCGGATAGGAAGAAGCCCGGGCGAACTTTCTCTTTTCGAGGTGGCGGTCAGGAGCAATCCTCCGATCCCCGAATTCGAGCAATGGCTACGCTCGACCGGTGGATATCGACTGGCCCGAGCTGCGGGCCCGCAGCCTGCTCATGGAGGACGAGGCGGTCCTGGCCCTGAACAAACCGGCCGGGATATCGGTCACCGGGGAGCGCCACGATATCGATATCGTGGCGGCCGCCGAGACCTACGGTGAGAAGCTGTACCCGGTCCACCGGATCGACAAGGTGACTTCGGGGCTCATCCTGTTCGCCCGGGAGCTGTCGGCCCACGGCCCGCTGACCCGCCAGTTCAACAAGCAGACCGCCGACAAGGCCTACCTGGCGATCGTCGACGCCGGTTCCCCCGGACTCCCCGATACCGGGACCATCGATCTCCCACTCGGTGTGGGCCGGAAGAACCGGGTCCGGGTCGCCGCCCCGCGCGAAACGATCCGGCGAGACGGCGACCGCTGGTCCGTCGCGGACACAGACCTGCTGAACACCAGAATCTATCCCTCGACCACCGAGTTCACCGTCCTCGCCCGCGACCGCGAGCACACCGTCGTAGTGCTGCGCCCGGTCACCGGCCGCCGCCATCAGCTCCGCGTGCACCTGGCCTGGATCGGCCACCCCATCCTGGGCGACCCCCTGTTCGACCGCTCGGGCACGATCCCGCGCGCCCATCTGCACTCCTGGCGCCTCGGCCTGGCCGCGGACTGGCGCCCCGACGGCAGGCTGGAGCTGGAGGCGCCGCCCGGCGACGACTTCTGGTCGCCGCTACCCGGCCCGCCGCCCGCCCTTCCGGGACCTGGGTGAACGCCGAGTACTCCGCGGCCGCCGCAGCAGCCACCGTGCACGGGGCGCACACCACATCCCGGGTTGCCCAGGCCCGGTGGTGTCCTCCCTCATACCCGCGCCATTCGCACCGGCCAACTCCCCTAAGCTGGTCGAAGGACCCAGCACCGGACCCGGATCCTCACGCGGTGTCGAGTCTTACGAGACCCGGAAAGGGTCGAGGCCCGTCCCGCCGCCGCGTCCTCGAAGCGCATGCGACGTGCGGCCGGCCGTCCGCGGAAGGCGACCGTTGAGCACCTTCGGTCGAGGTTCGAGAGCACAGCGGCGGGGCCGAGGGCCCCGGCCCCGCGGCGCCGGAAGCGCCGCAGAGAAGCACAGGAGCGTCCGATGATCTTGGTGGCTCAGGTCAGCGATACACATTTCGATCTCGGCACCCGCAATGTCGAACGCGCGCAGCGGGTCATGGCCTACCTCGCGGACCTGCGGCGACGGCCCGATGTCATCGTGGTGACCGGAGACATCACCGACTCCGGTAAGCCCGAGGAATACGCCGAGGCCCGGGCGGCGCTACAGGCCGATCTTCCGGTACTGGCGATTCCGGGGAATCACGACGAACGAGCGGCGTTCCGGGACGTACTGCTCGGCGCGCCCCCGCTCGACGACGCCGTCAACCAGGTGCACCGGGTCGGCGGTGTCACGCTGATCCTGCTCGACTCCAGTGTGCCCGGCCAGTCCGGTGGACGCCTGACCGACGAGACCTACGACTGGTTGCACGCGACCCTCGCCGAGACGCCCGCCGGCGATGCCGTCCTGCTGGCGCTGCACCATCCCCCGGTCTTCCTGCACAGCCCCATTGTGGACCCCATCGCGCTGGCCGGCCCGGAGCGGCTGGCCGCGGTCATCACCGGCGACGAGCGGATCATCGGCACGCTGACCGGACACGCGCACACCGCCGCGGTCGCCACCTTCGCCGGACGTCCGCTGCTCATGGGACCGAGTACCGCCTCGGTCCTGGGCGGGGAATGGGAACTCGCCCCGCCCGAACGGGTGATGGACTACGCGCCGGACCCGGCGATCGCGCTGCACGTCATCGACGACGAGCATCGGCTGATCACGCATTTTCGCAGCATTCCGATGGGCGGCTGGATCGGTACGCCGTTCTGATCCGGTTCAGTACCGGCCGGCGCGGGCCCGCCGATAGGCGGCGGGGGTGCCGCCGGTCCAGCGCCGGAACGCGTAGATGAAGGTGGAGGCCTCCGCGTAACCGAGCCGGATCGCCACATCGCTCACCGACAGCGGGGTGGTGGTCAGCATCTCCTCCGCGAGGGCCTGGCGTACTTCGTCCAGCAGGGCCCGGTAACTGGTACCGGCCGCGTCGAGATGCCGGCGCAGAGTGCGGGTGCTCATATTGAGGTCGGCGGCCACGGTATCGATACCGGGCGGTGCGGTGAGACCTTCCACACCGCCGCGGGGCACCAGCCGCGCGCGTACCTCCGCGGCGATCCCGGTTCTCGCCCGCCGCCGGTGCACCAGGTCCCGGCACTGTGCCAGGCAGATGGCCAGGGTGTGCTCGTTGGCCTGCGGTAGCGGTTGGTCCAGGATCGCCGGGTCGATGGCCACCAGGTTGTGCGGCTGCCCGAACCGCGGCCGAGCCACGGTCACCTCGGCGATCAGATCGGCGTAGGCCGGTTCGGGGAACCGGAATTCGGCGCGCAGCAGGGCCAGGTGCCGGCCCAGCAGATCGCTCATCACCTGGTGCATGGCCGTCACATCGCGCTCCACCAGGAACTGGCGGACGTCGGCGGGCACCGATTCGTCGTGGATGCGGCCGATGAATTCGCCGTGCTCCCACTGGGTCACCGGCAGGCAGAAGGTGAAACTCAGTTCGAGGTAGCGCAGGGCGAAATCGATCGCCTCGGCCAGGGTGGGGCTGCTGACACAGGCGAAACCGAAGATGCCGAAGGTGGTGATGCGGTAGCGCCGGCCCACCTCGATGCCCATCCCCGGGCGGTCGAGTTCGCGGACCAGATTCCGGACCACCGCGAGTTCGGTGTGCGCGTCGATCTGGGCGTCCGGGTCGCGTAGCCGGGCTTCGGTGAGATCGGTGCCGCGCAGCAGCGCGGTAACGGGAACTCCGTGCTCAACGCCGTATCCGGCCATGAGCGCGACACTGGCGACTCCCCGCGGGAAGTCCCAGTCCCGGATCGACGGACGTTGCACCATGCCGACATTATGGCCGAATATCTCGATTGATCACCAGGACAGCTCCGCGCACCGGCGGGCGGTGGCGGTGGTCTCCACTTGAAGGGTCGCGTGGTGGATGTGGAAACGGTCGGCGAGCAGGTGCTGTGCCGCGCGCAGGATCTCGTCGCCGGAATCGGTGCCCGTGGTGGTGATATGAGCCGAGGCGACTTCCATACCCGAGGTCAATGTCCAGACGTGCAGGTCGTGCACATCGCAGACTCCGGGGACCGCGGCGAGTTCGGCCGCCACCTCCTCGACGTCGAGTTCTTCCGGGCTGTGCTGGAAGAGGATACGCAGCGAGCGCCGGGCCAGCAGATAGGTCCGGGGCAGCACCCACAGGCCGATGGCGACGCCGACGATCATATCGGCGTAGAGCCAGCCGGTGGTCAGCGTGATCGCGGCCGACAGCAGCACGCCGAACGACCCGACCATATCGGCCAGCACCTCGAGATAGGCGCCGCGCACATTGAGGCTCTCCTCCGCCCCGCGCCGCAGCAGCAGGAAGGCCGCGATATTGGCCAGCAGGCCGATGGCGCCGGCGGCCAGCACCGGCCCACCCGGCACCTCCGGCGGTTCCCCGAACCGGCGCACCGCCTCGACCAGTACGTACCCGGCGACAGCGAACAGCAGCACGGCGTTGGCCAGCGCGGCGATCACCTCGGCCCGGTAGTAGCCGAAGGTGCGGGTGTAGCTGGGCCGGGTGTTGCGAGCGAGCATGATCGCCGACAGTGCCATGGCGATACCCACGACATCGGTGAGCATATGGGCGGCGTCCGACAGCAGCGCCAGCGAACCGGTGGCCAGTGCGACCACCAGCTCGATCAGCATGAATCCCAGACCGAGGGCGAGCGCGAGCCCCAAGCGGCCGACATATTTCCCGGAGGCACTCTCCGGTGATACGTGATGCGTATGATCATGTCCCACCCGACAAACATATGCGTCAATGCGCATGCTTGCAACACCTTCGATTCGCGCCCACCCGCCGGGCTGGCAGACTCGAGTACGTGAGCGACCAGTCCGCAGCCCCCCGCCCCGGCGAACCGGACGCGGGCGCCGGCGAGCCCGTGCTCGGCACGACCGCGCCCGGCACCGGCCACGGCACCGCGCCGCGGACGGGCGACAGCGGCGCGCTGCGCTCGATCGAACTCGCCACCGGCGCGGTACTCGGCGGCGTCACCGTCGGACTGGTGACCGTCGGCGCCGTGATCCCGTTCGCGGCCGCCCTGCAACTGGTCGCGGCCGTCCCCATGGGCCTGCTCGCGCACCGCTACCGATTCCGCACCGTTCTCACCGCCTCGATCTCGGCCGCGCTGGTCACCTTCGTGGCGGCCGGCCTCACCGCCGCCATGGCGATGGTCGCCACCGCCACCATCGGTGGCATCGTCGGCACGGTCAAACGCCGCCACGGCGGTATCGTCGCGGTCACCGGGCTGTCGGTTCTCGCCGGCGTCGCCTGGGGCGCTTTCTCGGTCGGGTTCCTGCTGGCCTTCTCGGCCACCCGCGACCTGCTCTTCGACACCGTCCGCAACACCGCCACCGGCCTGGCCGAACTCACCTCCCGCCAGCAGCACCTGGAACCCCTCGGCCGCGGCGTCCTGCACATCACCGATGTGGTCCTGCAGTGGTGGTGGCTCTACATCGGCGGCACCGTCCTGGCGGGGACGGTGATCACCGCGCTGGTCTCCTGGTTCGTCCTCGGTTCGGTCCTGGACCGGCTCACCTGGCTCCCCGGCGCCGACCGCCTCGACGCACCCGCCGACCACCGCCCCATCGCCCCCCTGCCGGTGACCCTGCGCGCGGCCGGATACCGCTACCCCGGCGCCACCGCCGCCGCGTTGACCGGAGTCGACCTACGGGTCGAGGTCGGCGAGTTCGTCGCGGTGGTCGGCCACAACGGGTCGGGGAAATCGACTCTCACCCGGTTGCTGGCGGGATTGCCGCCGAGCAGCGGCGCGGTCGAGCGGCCCGGCTCCGCCGGACTCGGCCATCTGGGTGGCACGGCGCTGGTCCTGCAACGGCCGGAAAGTCAGACGCTGGGTGTGCTGGTCGCCGACGATGTGGTCTGGGGCCTGCCCGCCGCCCTCGCCGCCGAGGTGGATATCGACGCCCTGCTGCACGAGGTAGGACTGGACGGGATGGGCGACCGGGAGACGGCCACCCTGTCCGGTGGCCAGCAGCAGCGATTGGCGGTCGCGGCGGCCCTGGCCCGCCGCCCGGCTCTGCTCATCGCCGACGAAGCCACCTCCATGATCGACCCGGACGGCCGCCGCGAGCTGGTGACGCTGCTGGCCGGGCTGCCGGAACGGCACGCCATGGCCGTCGTCCTGGTGACCCACCACGAAGCCGATGCCGACGCCGCCGACCGGGTGGTGCACCTGGCCGCCGGGCGGATGGTCGACCGGCTGCCCGCCTGGCCGAAGCCGGCCCGTGCCGAGCGCCGCCGCCCCATGGACGACACACTGCTCGAACTGCGCGGCGTCCGGCACACCTACAACCGCGGCACACCGTGGGAGGCGCCCGCCCTGCACGGCGTCGACCTGTCCGTCCGCCGCGGGGAAGCGCTGTTGGTGGTCGGCGGGAACGGGTCCGGGAAATCGACCCTGGCCTGGATCATGGCCGGACTGATCGCGCCCAGCACCGGACGCTGCGAGCTGGCGGGTAAACCGGTCAGCAAACAGATCGGGCGGGTGGAACTGGCCTTCCAGCACTCCCGGCTGCAGTTGCAACGGCACACCGTCGGCGAGGAGGTCGCCGACTGGGGCGGCGAGGGCACCGGGTCGGGCACGGTGGGCAAAGCCCTGGACGCCGTCGGCCTGGACCGCTCCCTGACCACCCGGTCCATCGAAGAACTCAGCGGTGGCCAGGCCAAACGAGTGGTGCTGGCCGCCATCGTCGCCGCCCACCCGCAGGTGGTGGTGCTGGACGAACCGCTGGCCGGACTGGATCCCGAGGGCCGCGCCGATATCGTCGAGCTACTGGCCCGGCTACGCGATTCCGGGCTCACGCTGATCGTCATCTCCCATGACGTCGAGGATGTGGCGGCCATCTGCGATCGCACCGTCCACCTGCGCGCGGGCCGCATCCCGCAAACCGAGACGGCTTCGGCCCCGGTGCCCGGGACCGAAGCCGACACCACGCCCATCCCGGCTGTCGCCCCGCCCGGCCCGGCACACCGCCGAGCACCGGGCGCGGCCTGGCGGCTGCGCGGCGGCGACGCCCACGGAATCGACCAGGGAGGTACCCGATGAGCACCGTCCTGTTGCGCCGGGTGCCGGTGGCCAGTCCGGTCCACAACCTGTGGGCCGGAACCAAGATGATCGGCGCGTTCCTGATCAGCCTGCTGCTGATGGTGCTGCCGAGCTGGCCGATCCTCGGCATCATGATCGTGTTCCTGATCGCGATCGGCCTGGTGGCCCGGCTGCCGCTGGGGGTCCTGCCCCGGCTGCCGCTGTTGTTCTGGCTGCTGATCGCGTTGGGCGCGCTGATCAATGTGCCCGTGGGCGGCGCCGCCGTCCTGCGCTACGCGCAGGTGGTGGTGTTCGGGCTGATCCTCGTGGCCGCGTCCATGCTCATCGCCTGGACCACCCCCATGAGCGAAATAGCGCCCGCCCTGGCCACTCTCGGCCGGCCGCTGCGCCGCCTGCGCGTCCCGGTGGACGAACTGGCCGTGGTAGTGGCGCTGACCCTGCGCGGTCTACCACTGCTGCTCGAGGAGATCCGCATCCTGCGCGCCGCCCGCCGGCTGCGCCCCAAACCCGATCTGCTGCACCGCACCACCGACCCGGTCATCGATATCCTCACCGCCGCGATGGCGGTATCCACCCGCCGGGCCGGCGAACTGGGCGAAGCGATCACCGCCCGGGGCGGGACGGGTCAGCTCACCGCCCGCCCGGCCGCCCCGGGCCGCAACGATGCCCTCGCCCTGGCAGTGGTGGTGGTGGTCTGCGCCGGGGCGCTCACCGCCGAACTACTGATCTGACCGGACACCGTGACCAGTGGCCGGTTCCGGAACCTCCGGGTCACAGGAAATAGGCGGGCACCGGGCATGTTCCGGCACCGGCGTCACCACCGGTGCCGCCACGGTCACTTCTGCTTCTGGTCACGCACCGCTTTCCGGGCCGCCTCCTGCGCCTTGTCCACCTGCCCCGCGTATTTGCCGCCGGTCTTCTTGTCGACCGCGTCGCCGACCTTCTCGATCAGCGGGTCGACCTTGTCGGCGTTCTTGCGCGCCAAACCCAATGCCTTGTTCGCCAGGCCCTTGAAATCCATTGCCGTACTCCTCGCTCGAGATCGCTCGAACTTCACAGTACCCAGCGGATTCCCCACAGGGGCGACCTCACCGGTGGCGCCGGCGCTCACCCTTCGCCCAGCCACGCCGGATGCCAGAGCCGGCCGGTCTCGGTCCAATCCATGTAGCGCACAGTGCCTTCCACCTTCGGCGTGACCCAGATCGCGTCGCGGCGTTCGTCGGCCGACATCTCGTTGACGAACGGGCTGGTCTTGCGTTCCAGCCGGTGTAGCCGTGCGGCCAGGTCGCGCATCCCCGCGTCCCCGAACCCGGTGCCGACCCGCCCCGCGTACACCAGCCCGTCCTCGGCGGGGATGCCCACCAGCAGCGAGGCGAAGGGCCGGGCCCGGCTGCGCCGCATTCCGCCGACCACCACCTGCTGGGTCCGCCAGTTGCGCTGTTTCACCCACGTCCGGCCGCGAGTCCCGGGCAGATACACCGAATCGGCCTTTTTGGCGACTACCCCTTCCACCCCGTCCTGTTCACTCTGCCGCACCGCGTCCGCGCCGCTGCCCGCGTACGGCGCGGGCACCCGCAGGGCGGGCGCGGTCGCGGCGAGTGCCTCCAGCACCCGGCGGCGGTCGCGGTAGCGTTTGCGCAGCAGCGAGGTACCGTCCAGGTAGAGCAGATCGAAGGCCACGAATTCCGCCCGCCGCGGATTCGCCTTCAGCAGCGCGACGTTCACCGCGCCGTCGGGGTCGCGGACGATGATCTCCCCGTCCAGCACCACCTGGTGCCCGTCCAGATCGGCGGCCAGCTCGGCGAGCTGCGGATACTGCGCGGTCACATCGTTGCCGGTCCGGCTGCGCGACCGGAGTTCGCCCGCTTCGATCTCCACGATGAGCCGGAAGCCGTCCCATTTGCGCTCGAACACCCACTCCGATTCCGGGAGCGCCGAAACGTCGCCACTGGTGGCCAGCATGGGCAGCAGACCGCGCGGGAAGTCGGCCGTGGGCGCCGGCTGATCCTTCATCAGATGCATGAGCCACTGATCGCCCTCGGTGCGGATGAACGCGTACCGGCCGTTCAACCGGGTCCCGCTCAGCACGACGATCACCTCGTCGTCCCGCCACTTCTCGGCACGGTAGGTGCCGGTGTCCCAGACCGACATCTCTCCCCCTCCGTACTCGCCCGCCGGGATCGTGCCGTGGAAATCCAGGTACTCCAGCGGATGGTCCTCGGTGTGCACGGCGAGCCGGTTCTGGCGCGGGCTGTCCGGCGGTCCCTTGGGCACCGCCCATGAGACGAGGACTCCCTCCCGTTCGAGCCGCACATCCCAGTGCAGGCGGCGCGCGTGGTGTTCGTGGACGACGAACCGATCCCCCGGGCCACGCCGGGGCGATCCGACGGGAACCGGCTCCGGAGTGCGGGCCGGATCCCGCATGGAGCGGTACTTCGTCAGCGCGTCGTCGAGCGGCGGGTCCAGGCTGGCCAGCAGGTCACCGTCGGACCGGTACCGGCGCAGCACCTCGTCGAAACGCAATTGCCGCAGCGCCGCCCCGTTCTCGATCTCCTCCCAGCCGCGCGGCGCCGCGACATTCGGTTCCTCCCGGCCACGCAGCGAATAGGGCGCGATCGTGGTTTTCGCCGGATTGTTCTGGCTCCAGTCCACGAAGACCTTGCCGGCCCGAACCTTCTTCGACATGGTGGCCGTCACCAGATCGGGCAGCAGTTTCTCCAGGTTCTCCGCCACCTGTTTGGCCACCGTCGACGCGCCGCCCGGGCTGAGCGTGCGATCGAGTGGCACGTAGAGATGGATCCCTTTGCTGCCGCTGGTCAGCGGGTAGGCGCGCATCCCGATCTCGCCGACCATATCCCGGATGCCCAGCGCCACCCGCGCGCATTCGGGCAGTCCCACGCCCGGTCCGGGATCGAGATCGAAGACCAGCCGGGTCGCCGGACCACGCTCGTCCCCCTCGAAGCGCCACTGCGGCACGTGGATCTCCAGCGCGGCCTGCTGGCCCAGCCAGACGAGTCCGGCCTGGGAGGAGATCACCGGGTAGGTCACGGGCCGGTCGGAATGCCGCAGGGTCCGGCGCGGCACCCAGGACGGGGTGCCGGCGGCCAAGTTCTTCTCGAAGAAGGAGGACGCGCCGACACCGTCGGGCCAGCGCTTGCGGGTGACCGGCCGGCCCGCCAGATGCGGCAGCATCGCCGGGGCGATCTCGGCGTAGTACTCGAGTACCTCGCCCTTGGTGGTGCCGGTCGCCGGATACAGCACTTTGTCCGGGTTGCTCAGCCGGACCTCGATATCCGGCTGTCCCCGCTCACCTCCGAAACTCCGGCGCACCCCGGATCACATCCGCGGGCCGGCAACCCCGTTCGGCGCCGGGCCGCGCGTCACGGACGCGATTCCGGGCCCGGTCCACCGGGCCGGCCCGGGCCACCGTCCGGGTGTTCCGTCGGAACCACCTTGCGGGCGGCTTCCTTACCTTTCTGGATCTTGTCCGAGTACTTCCCCTTGGTCTTCTGGTCGAGGAAATCCCCGGCCTTGTCGACCGCCTGGTTGATCTTGTCCGAATTCTTGGCAGCCGTCTCCTGCCCCTTGCCGACCAGATTCTTCAGGTTTTCCATCAAGCTCATAGCCGATTCCTTCCCTGTCACTGTGCGGAAGCGTTCACTCCATATCTTCCCACCACCGGCGCCCCGGCGGGAGGTCACGCAGATCGAGCCGCTGCCCGGGCACCGGGACCGCGATCTCGGTACCCACTGCCGCGGCCGCGTCCACCAGCCGGTGGACCGGTTCGGCCCAGGGATGGGGTGCGAGGTTGAACGTCGCCCAATGTATCGGCACCAGTATGCCGTGCTCAGGTTCACCGAGACACAGATCGGCGTGCGCGCGCACCGCCTCCTCCGGATTCATGTGGATATCCGCCCAGTGCGGGTCGTAGGCGCCGATCGGCAGCAGGGTGAGATCGAACGGACCCCACTGCGCGCCCGTGGCCGCGAACGCCTTGGTGAATCCGGTGTCCCCACCGAAATAGGCCCGGTGCTTCGGGCCCACCAGCGCCCAGCCCGCCCAGAGGGTGGTGTTGCGGACCAGTCCGCGACCCGAGAAATGCCGGGCCTCGGCACAGGTGATGGTGAGTTCGGGCCGGTCACCGTCGACCGCGGACAGCGAATACGAACAGTTCCAGTCCAATTCGACGATCCGCGCCTCGGGCACACCCCAGTGCCGCAGATGCGCGCCGACCCCGATCGGCACCACGAAAACCGACTGCTGGGTGCGAACCAGCGTGGCGATGGTGTCGGCGTCCAAGTGGTCGTAGTGGTCGTGCGAGATGACCACCGCGTCGACCCGCGGCAACTCCTCCAGCGCGACCGGGACGGGGTGGATCCGGGACGGGCCGACCAGCCGCGAGGGCGAGACCCGCTCGCTCCATACCGGGTCGGTGAGCACCCGGTACCCGTCGATCTCGATCAGCGCGCTGGCATGGCCGTACCAGGTGACCGCCAGATCGGCGGCCGCGCCCGGATGCTCGGTCCGCGCCAGCGGCACCGCGTCCTTCGGGCGGCCGGCGCGCATACCGGTCACCATGGACAACAGGCCGGTCGGGTTCTCGCGCACCACGATCGGGGACGCCGGTTCGGAGTTGTGGAACTGGCGGTCGCGATAGCTGCGCGCGCCCGTGGCGGTGGGTGCGATGGCGGAGACGGACGCGCCGAGCGCGGCCGGCAACCCGTCCAGGGCTCGGGCCACCCAGCCGAAGACGGTCATTCCGGCCAGACCGGCCGCCGCCGCGGCGACAGTGCGGGCCTTCATCATTTGCCCACGAACTTGGCGGGACGCTTCTGCTGCCGGGCCTGCCTGCCCTCTTCCGCGTCCGCGCTGGACCATGCTGCCTCCAAAGCGGCCTGCTGCTCGTGGTTGGCCGGATCGCGGGTGCCGTCGTCGTTGAGTTCGAGTTTCAGGTGACGCAGTGACAGCGGCGCCAGCTCGGCGATGGTTTTCGCCCAGCCCTGCGCGTCGGCCACCGTGCCGAGACGGTTCGCGAATCCGAAGGTGTAGGCATCGGTGGCCGAGATCGGTTCGGCGCCGAGTAGTACCGTCCGGGCGGGGCCGCCCCCGATCAGCGACACCAGCCGGCGCGTCGTCCATCGGTCCACCGAGATACCCAGTTTCGCCGCCGGTATGGCCAGGTAGGAGTCCTGGGCCATGACCCGCAGATCCGCCGCCATCGCCAATTGCACGCCCGCGCCCAGTGCCGGACCGTTCAGCGCCGCGATCACCGGGACCGGCATGGCCTCGACCTCGTGCAGCATGTCCAGCAGGGCGTCGAGGAACTCGGTGGAGTACACACCGTCCAGATCCGCGCCCGCGCTGAACACCGACCCGCTACCGGTGATCACGATCGCCCGGGAATCGAGACGGGCATTGGACAACGCCTCCCGCAGCCGGACGACCAGGTCCAGATTCAGCGCGTTACGCCGTTCCTCGCGTTGTAGTTCGATGGTGACGACGTCGCCGTCACGGCTGACCCCGAGCATGTGTGTCCTTCCCCGCTGAACGAATACCGATACAACCGCCGATATCGAGGCGCTACCGCCCACTCTGCCACAGGAGCGTGACCGCCCCGGGGAAGCTTGTCGACGCGCTTCCCCGGCGGCCGGGACCCCGCCCCCGGTTCGGGAGCGACAGATCGGGCGGGCGCGACGGCCGATCGTCGGGTGAAGAATCGGGGTCACCAGGGCCCCGCCCCGCGGCGCCGATGTCGACGCGAACCCACGGAGCCGGGTTCAGCTCTCCAGGCCGAAGGCGAAGGTTTCCGGATCCGCGCCGGTGCGGGCCCCGGAGTCCAGCGCGGAAATCGCCTGTACCTGATCGGCCGACAACTCGAAGGAGAGAACGTCGAAATTCTCCACGATCCGGGCCGGTGTCACCGATTTCGGGATCACCACGTTGCCGAGTTGGAGATGCCAGCGGATGATCACCTGCGCCGGGGTGCGGTCCACCTCCCCCGCGATCCGGGTGATCACCGGATCGTCCAGGACGGTGCCCTGACCGAGTGGGCTCCACGCTTCGGTGGCGATGGCGTGCTCGGCGTGGTATTCGCGCAGTTCGGGCTGGGTGAGCCGCGGATGCAACTCGATCTGGTTGACCGAGGGGGTTTCCCCGGTTTCGGCGATGAGCCGCTCCAGGTCGGGGATCCGGAAATTGGAGACCCCGATGGAACGGACCCGGCCGTCGGCCTTCAGGCGCTGGAAGGCACGGAAGGTGTCCACGAAACGATCCGCGGCGGGCACGGGCCAGTGGATCAGGTACAGGTCCAGGTAGTCGAGTCCCAGCCGTTTCAGGCTCGCGTCGAACGCCCGCAGCGTGGAGTCGTAACCCTGGTCGGCGTTCCATAGTTTCGTGGTGACGAAGACCTCGTCGCGAGGTAGACCGAAGTGCCGGATGGCACGCCCGGTGCCCTCTTCGTTCTCGTAGATCGCCGCGGTGTCGATACTGCGGTAGCCCGCGTCCAGCGCGGCGGTGACCGTGTCGAACACCTGGTCCGCCGGAACCTGGAACACCCCGAAACCGAGCTGTGGGATCAGGCTCCCGTCGTTCAACACGATCGGAGGAACTACACCGGTCTCACGTCTAGTGGTCACCGCCTCGACGGTAGAAGCGCTTCGGCGGCAGGTCAACGAACCGCGGGTCCGTGTCCATCGATTGCCCACATACGGGTCTACTTGACAGATCGTTGTGTTTTTACAACACTTCATTGCGTGAGCCCAGTAAGGCGCGGGGAAACGCTACCGATCTTCAATCGGATCGCAGTACTGCGGGCCGAACACCGGATGTCGCGAGCGGCCCTGGCCGAAGCAGTGAACGTCAACCCCCAGACGATCGGCGCGCTCGAACGCGGCAACCACTACCCGAGCCTGGACCTCGCCCTGCGGATATGCGAGGTGTTCCGGCTGCCGGTGGAGGCGGTGTTCTCCCGAACCGAATTCACTCCCCTATCGGCCGAGGTGTACGCCCGCGAGAAAGGACAGCAGCCATGACCGCCGCCACCGAACCGACCACCCTGCTCGACCGATACCAGGCCTACCGCCTGCGGCGCTGGCTCGTCCGGGAGAAGCAGATCGCCGGGATGCTGCCGGGCTGGCGCACCACCCGGCGCCGCCGAGCCCTGGTGATCCTGGTGATCGCCGCGCTCGCCGTCCTCTTCGTCACCGGCCTGCTCTGCGCGTTCGGGCTCGAATGGGCGGCACTGTTCGCGGGCCTCAGCGCACTGATCTTCCTGCCGTCCTGGACGATGCTGCGGATCGTCGCGCAGGTCCAGGACCAGGCACCGGCCGAAACCCTGGACGAGCTCGAGTTCGCGCAGCGGGAATCCGCGCGGTCGTTCGGCCTGTCCGCCACCCAGTACCTGACCGTGTTGCCGATGATGTACCTCATCTGGAGCGGCGCGCTGTTCCCGGAGGCAGACGCTTTCCGGACCGCCTACGCGGGCGGCGTGATGGTGCTGGCGACGGTGCTGGCCGGTGGTTGCGCACCGGCGATGATCCTGGCCTGGAATCGCGCGGACCCGGAATCCGACAACTGAGTTCCGGTCGGGCCCGGCATGCTCGGTCCGCGGCGCGGTCTTGCCCGACCGCCCGGCCCAGGCACATCCAGGCCTTCGCGTCGCGGACCGGTCACGACGGGGACGAGGCGGTCCCACTCGGCACCGGACTCCGCCGTCCCGCTCGGCACCAGAGTCCCCCCGCTCGCATCGGAACCATCCGGAATTCGGGCCCGGCCGGCCCACACGGACAGCCGCAGGCCGGCCGGGCGAAGCCGCCCGGCCGGATGCCGACCTCACCCGGCATCCGGTTCCGGCGGCCGGCCGATGCCGTCGTTCCGATCCGGAACACCCAACCGGCGATAGCGACGCTGCCTACTCGCCCGCAGTTCGGCGGGCGAGTACGTACTCAACCGGGCGAGTTCCGCGGCGATCGCCGCGACGGTCCGGCGAGCGAAGTCCACCGGCTCGTCGGCGGCATCGGGAAACTCCGGCACGATACGGTCCACGATCCCGTCGGCCAGCAGATCGACCGATCGGATACGTTGCGCCGCGGCCAGTTCCGAGGCATGCGCGGTATCACGATGGACGATGGCGCTGGCACCCTCCGGCGGCAACGGCGCGAGCCAGCCGTGCGTGGCCGCCAGCACCCGGTCCGCGGGCAGCAGCGCCAGCGCACCGCCGCCGGTCCCCTGACCGAGCAGCACCGAAACCGTCCGGGTATCCAGCGTCACCAGGTCGGCCAGGCACCGGGCGATCTCGGGGGCCAGACCCCGCTCCTCGGCCTCTTGGGACAGCGCGGCGCCGATCGTATCGATCACCAGCACCAGCGGCAGCCGGAGTTCGGCCGCCAGTTGCATACTCCGGCGCGCTTCGCGCAGCGCGGCCGGACCCATGGTGTGCTCGGGATCCTGATGCGCGCGGTCGTGCCCGAAGACGACGCACGGCCTGCCGTGGAACCGGGCCAGCGCCAGCACCACCGTGCGGTCGGCTTCCCCCTGGCGGTGCCGCTGAGCGGAACGCGCTGGGTGGTCCGGCGGAGCAGGTCACGCAACCCCGGCCGATCCACCCGGCGAGAGGCGAGAACCGAATCCCAGGCGCCGGCAGGGGATTCGGCGGGGCGGGGCGCCTGGACTACAGCGGAATCCGTAGCGCCGGGTGGCCGCACCTGCCCGCTGAAGACGCTGAGCGCGCGGTGAGCGATACGCCGGAACACGGGCACCTCGACGACGCCGTCGATCACGCCGTTGCGGTACAGGTTCTCGGCGGTCTGCACCCCGTCGGGGAACGGATGACCGTAGAGCGCCTCGTACACCCGCGGCCCGAGGAAACCGATGAGCGCGCCGGGCTCGGCGAAGGTGATCTGTCCCAGCGATCCCCAGGAGGCGAACACCCCGCCCATGGTCGGGTTGCGCAGGTACACCACATAGGGATGACCGGCCGATTTGTGCGCCGTCACCGCGCCGGCGATCTTCACCATCTGCACGAAGGCGAGGGTGCCCTCCTGCATCCGGGTACCACCGGAGGTCGGAGAGGCGACCAGCGGCAGCCCCAGTTCGGTGGCGCGTTCGACCGCCGTGACGATCCGTTCGGCCGCGGCGACCCCGACCGAACCGGCCAGGAAACCGAACTCGCACGCGATAACGGCGATCCGGCGACCGCGTAACAGCCCTTCACCGGTGAGCACCGACTCGTCGGTTCCCGCCGCCGCGCTCGCCCGGGCGAGCGCGGACCCGTAGTCACCGCGCCGCGCCCCCTCCAGGGGCGCCGAAACCCCCCACCAGACGGAGCCCGGGTCGAGCAACCC
>NZ_JBEXLL010000084.1:0-27411 GCF_040609955.1 Nocardia sp. NPDC004568 | reverse complement strand
GGCCCCCGGTTCGTACCGGGGGCCGGAGCCGTTTCGCGGTCCGATGTCTCAGGTGAGCCGGCGCAGCCGCATCGGGGCGTCGTCCCGCGGGAACGGGATGGTGGTGAAGCCCCACGGCATCCGATAGTTCTCCGGGAAGCTCCATTCGTAGTCGCGGACGAGCGCCGAGATGATCGTCTTGACCTCGAAGGTGCCGAAGTGCATGCCGATGCACTTGTGCGAACCGGCGCCGAACGGCATCCAGGCCAGCCGATGCGATTTGTCCTCGCGCCGCTCCTCGGAGAATCGCAACGGATCGAAGACCTCCGGGGCGGTCCACAACTCCTCGAGTAGATGATTCACCTGGTAACCGAGGTCCACCGGAGTACCGGCGGGGATGTAGTGGCCGAGGATCTCGGTATCGCGCACCGCGCGGCGCACCATGCCGGGTACCGGCGGCATCAGGCGCAGACTCTCCTTCACCACGAGATCCAGCGTGCGCAAGGTGTCCAGATCGGCGATGGTCGGGGACTGGTTGTCCAGGTCCAGCGCACGCACCTCCGCCCGCACCTTCTGCTGCCATTCCGGATGTTTGCCCAGGTAGTAGGCGACGGCGGTGGCGGTGGTCGTGGTCGTGTCGTGCGCGGCCATGATCAGGAAGATCATATGGTTGACCACATCGGCGTCGCTGAACACCGACCCGTCCTCGGCGCGCGCGTGGCACAGGCCCGAGAAGAAATCCGGGGCATCGCTGCGCCGCTTCTCCGGCAGCATCGCGGTGAAGTACTCCTCGAGCACGGCGCGGCCGCGCAGCCCCGCGCGCCATTTCCCACCGGGCACACTGTGACGCATCAGCGCCAGCCCGGCGCGGGTGCAGGCGACGAAGGCGTCGGTGAGGTCTTTGCGCCGGTCACCGACCTCGACCGCCATGAAGGTCTCGCCCGCGATATCGAGGGCCAGTTCCTTGATCGCCGGGAACAGTCGCACGGTCCGGCTCGCGCCCCCGCCCTCCGGGACCCAGCGGCCGATACTGGCGCGGACCACCGGGGTCAGCTCGGCGAGGTGGGCCTCCAGCCGTTCCCGGGTAAACGCCTGCTGCATGATGCGGCGGTGGAACATGTGCTCGTCGAATTCGAGGAGCAGCAGCCCGCGGCGGAAGAAGGGTCCGATGAAGTAATCCCAGCCCTGCCCGAAATCGCGGCGGCGGCGGCCGACCACCTCGTCGATGGCTTCGGGCCCGGCGGCGAACACCCGGTCCATCCCCATGGAATTGTTGATGTTCACCGGGCCGAAGCGGCGGTACTTGTCCAGCAGTTCGGCCGGACCCCAGCGCATGTAGTGGAACGTGCGACCCAGGTACGGCAGCCCCGCGTCGCCGCGAACGGCCACGGCGTCGTTACCGCGGGGCGGGGTGGCCAGCGTCCGCTGCCGGTCCGGCACCTTCAACAGCAGCCGGTCGACCATACTGCGGTGCGGGATCTCGATGAGCGCCGAATTCTCGGTATCGGTGCGCGCACGCGCGCGGGGCGCGGCGACACGGTCGACGGTGACCATGGCGAAACCTCCTGAGAGACAGCACCCATCGTATTGTCTTTGTTGCAACGGCTCAGCCCATTCCACCGAATCGGTATCATCCGGGCTCCCGCTGAGACCTCGTCGCAATGGCTATCGTGGTGAGTTGCCGCACCACCGCGAGTGAACACCGAGCGTCTGACTGTGTCGTATCCGGGTAGTGCTACTACCGTGTGCGTTGTCAGGAAACGATCACCAGGGCAGCACCGGCCCACCGCTGGCGAGGAGCGACCATGAGCACGCAACCTGTTGGAAACGGCCGGCACCGCGTCGTCGTCATCGGATCGGGTTTCGGCGGCCTGTTCGGCACCAAACACCTCAAGCGTGCCGATGTCGACGTCACCCTCATCTCCAAGACCACCACCCACCTCTTCCAGCCGCTGCTCTACCAGGTCGCGACGGGCATCCTCTCCGTCGGTGAGATCGCGCCGGCGACCCGGCTCGTGCTACGCAAACAGAAGAACGCCCGGGTGCTACTGGGCGAGGTCACCGATATCGATCTGGCGGAACGCACCGTCACCTCGGTGCTGCTGGGCGAAACGACGGTGACCCCTTACGACAGCCTCATCGTCGCCACCGGGGCGCAGCAGTCGTATTTCGGCAACGACCAGTTCGCCACCTTCGCGCCGGGTATGAAGACCATCGACGACGCCCTGGAACTGCGCGGCCGCATCCTCGGGTCGTTCGAGCAGGCCGAGGTGGCACAGACCCAGGAGGAGCGCGACCGGCTGCTCTCCTTCGTGGTGGTGGGCGCCGGGCCGACCGGGGTCGAACTGGCGGGCCAGATCGCCGAACTCTCCGACCGGACATTGGAGGGGACCTTCCACAACATCGATCCCCGCGACGCACGGGTGATCCTCGTCGAGGGCGCGGGCGCGGTCCTGGGCCCGATGGGCCCGAAACTGGGCACCAAGGCGCAGCGGCGCCTGGAATCCATGGGCGTGGAGATCCAGCTCAACGCCCTGGTCACCGATGTGGACGCGCACGGGGTCACCGTGAAGGACGCCGACGGCACCACCCGCCGCATCGAATCGGCGTGCAAGGTCTGGTCGGCCGGGGTGCAGGCCAGCCCGCTGGGCAAGATGGTGGCCGACCAGTCCGACGGCACCGAGGTCGACCGGGCCGGGCGGGTCGTGGTGGAACCCGATCTCACCGTGAAGGGACATCCGAACGTCTTCGTCGTCGGCGACCTGATGTCGGTGCCGGGCGTCCCGGGCCAAGCCCAGGGCGCCATCCAGGGCGCCACCTACGCCGCGAAGCAGATCAAGGCGGAACTGGCGGGGAAGCAGACGGCACAGGAACGCAGGCCGTTCTCCTACTTCAACAAGGGCAGTATGGCGACGATCTCGCGTTTCAGCGCGGTCTGCCAGGTGGGCAAACTGGAATTCGGCGGATTCATCGCCTGGCTGGCCTGGCTCGGCCTGCACCTGTACTACCTGGTGGGTTACCGGAGCCGGATCACCACGATCATCCAGTGGTTCGTCACCTTCCTCGGCCGCACTCGCGGCCAGATGGCGGCGACCGAGCAGTGGATCTTCGCCCGCCTGGCCCTGGAGGCGGTGTACAGCGACAGCGAAGAGGGCGAGGAACTCGTGCGCGGCGCGGCGGGCCGCCGGCCGCCGGCGCCCTCCCCCGGCACTCCGGCGGTCACCGCGGAAGCCGTCGGTACCGGCACGCCCGAGAAACCGGGTGGCGGTCGCAAAGTCGGCTGAACCGGCTCACCTCCCCGATCCGGCGCCCCATCGGAGCTAATATCTGGCAAACAGATCATCTCCGCAGAGAGGCGCCCATGGGAAAGCACAGGACAACGGTCCGGTCCAGGCGTGCTGCCGGGTCGGTCGTCGCGGCGGGCGCCGTCCCGCTCATCGCGACACTGATCGGCGCCGGGACGGCCCACGCCGACGTTCTCCCCGCTCCGCTCGCGCCACCCCCTGTTCCCGCCGTGCTCCCGGCGCTGCCCTCGCTGCCCACCCTCCCCACCGGCCTCCTCCCACCCGCACCGGATCCGGCCGCCGATCCGTTGGGCGCGGCCGTCGGCGCGGTCCAGGAGGCCACCCGTTCGGTGACCGATTCCGTCGCCGCGGCGACCGCCCGGTTCGTCCACCCGGTCCCCGGGGTACCGCTGCCCCCGGCGCCGATGCCCGCGGTGGCTCCCGGAATCCAGGCCACCTCCGAGGACGGACACTCGACGCCCGGCGAAGCACCGAGCACCGCCGGGGCCGCCGCGCCGATCGAGGAAGCCCCGCCAGGCACGTTGCGGGTCGGCGACCTCGAAATGAACCTGCCGTTCGATACGGGGGCTCTCGATGCCGGCGCGGCTCAGGCCCAGGAGCAGCTCTCGGCCTTCCTGGACTCCTCCGGCATCGAGCGCAGCCGGGCAGACCGCGTCGCGGCCCAGGCCATGAGTTCGGGCCTGATCGGAGCCGGGATCGGAGCCGCGGCCGCGGCACCGGTGGCCATCCCGTTCGCGATGCTCGGCGCCGCCGCGGGATTCGTGGTCGGCCTGCCGTTCCTCCCCACGGGGCTGGTCGTCGGCCCCGTTCTCGGCGCGACCATCGCCTACGGAATCGTCACGGTTCCGGCCGTGATCGCCGGAGCGGCACTGGGCGCCGCGTACGGGGCGACCGACGGTTTCACCACCCAACCGTTCGGCCCGCTGCCGCCGGGGTAACCACGCATCCAGGGACGCCCGGATCGCACGCCGGACGGCAGCGCGCCTGTCTCGACGTGCTCCCGAGCGGGACCGCACGGTGGAGCGGACCGGTTCGCCTCGGCGCACCGGTTGCCGCGCGACCGGAAGACGATGGTTCGGCGCCGCGCGCCGGCGGCCGGTACCCGTGAATTCGCGGACCCCCGGCGACCCTCCGGCGAACCGCCGGACAACCCTCACGACACCGCCCCGGAAACCCGGTCCACCTGGTGTGGCAAGGCGGCTGAACGAGCCGAACCCATCCACGCCGCGCTCCGGAACGAATGTCTGGCAAACCGACAAATTCCCGGAGAAAGGCGACCATGGGTAAGCACAGGGCAACCGGTCCGACCCGGCGTGCTGCCGGCTCGGTCGTCGCGGCGGGCGCGATCCCGCTCATCGCGACACTGATCGGCGCCGGTACCGCCAATGCCGAGGTACTCCCCGCTCCACCCGCGTCATCCCCGATTCCCGCCGCGCTACCGGCACTGCCCCCGGCCCCGATCGCCGCGGACCCGTTCGGCGTGGCCACCAGCACCGTGCAGGAGGCGGCGCGGGTGGCGGTCCAGTCGGCCACCGACACGATCACCGCGGCCACCGCCCCGTTCACCCACGCCGCACCGGCGGTCCCCCCGGTTCGGCCGGCCGTGATCGCGGATCCGGCCGTCCCGGCACCCGCCCTGGCGACACGGCCGGTGCCCAACCACGCCTATCTCGCACCGCAGGGCGAATTGCACGCGCCGGCGCAGGTCGTGCCCGTCGCGCCCATCGAGGCGCCGCCGGGCAAACTGCGCATCGGCAATGTCGAAATGGACGCACCGTTCGATGTGCGCGATATCAACACCGGCGCGGCGCAGACCGAGGCGCAGCTGGCGACCTTCCTGGATTCGGTCGGCGTCGAACGCAGCCGCTCGGACAAGATCGCCGCGCAGACCCTGGGCTCGGCGGCCATCGGCGCCTCGGTCGCCAATACGCTGGCTTCCCCCCTCGCCGGCACGTCGGCCATGGTCGGCGCGGTCGCCGGCTTCATCTCCGGCATCCCGTTCCTGCCGATCGGTCTCGTCATCGGGCCGGTCCTGGGCGCGGCCATCGGCTATGCGGTGATCGCCGCGCCGGCCGCCGCCGCCGGCGCGGCCATCGGAGGCGCGATCGGCGCGGCGGACGGTTTCGCCGCCGCCCCGTACGGCACTCCGCCGGCCCTGTGATCGGTGGTGGCCGGCGTCCTCTCGGCCGCCGGCCACCCTCACCGATCGTCGGCCGGCGAACCGGCCGGGCGTTCGCCCCGGCCCACCACGAAGGCGATCACACCCATCAGCAACAGCACCCCGGCGCCGGCCGCGATGGACGCGTGCGCACCGTGGACGAAGGACTCCCGCGCCGCGGCCAGCAGGCCGGAATCCGCCGCGGAGCGCTGGATGGTCTCGCCCAGAGTCGGCGCGAACTCGCCCCCGGAGCGGAAGACCAGCGCCGCGAGCGAACCCAGCAGGGCGAGCCCCAAGGCGTTGCCGAGTTCGAAACTGGTCTCGGAGATGCCGACCGCCGAACCGGCCCGCTGCGGCGGGACCGAGGCCACCGCCACCTCCGAGACCAGCGTGAACACGATCCCGTAGCCGATACCGGCGATCGCCGACCCCGCCACGTACCAGCCCGCGCCCCCGTCGGCGCCGATACCGAGCACCAGCAGGTTGCCGACCGAGGCCGTCACCAGTGCCGTGACGAACGCCCACCGCACACCGAGCAGCCGGGCCACCGACGATCCGCTCACCGAGAAGATGAACACGGTGATCGCCATGGGGATGCCGAGCACGGCCGCCTGCAGCGGGTCTCGTCCGGTCACCGACTGCAGCCAGATGCTGCTCAGATAACTCAGTCCGGCCAGCGACATCATCGCGGCGGTACTCGACCCGATGGCGACCGAGAACCGGGCGCGGCTGAACAACGACAGATCGACCAGGGGGTGGTCCAGTCGCCGCTGGCGGCGGACGAACAGGGTCAGCACCGCCGCGCCGAGGAAGGCGCTGACGAAGGCCTCGACATCGGGTCCGTGCTCGGCGATGTGCTTCACCGCGTACACCGCCGGCAGGATCCCGCCGATGGACAGGGCCACGCTGGGCAGATCGAGCGGTCCCAGCGCGGCGGACCGGTGCTCGGGCAGCAGCAGCGGCGCGAACGCGAGCAACACCAGCAGAACCGGCACATTGATCAGGAACACCGACCCCCACCAGAAGTGGTGCAGCAGGACGCCGCCGATGATCGGCCCGACGGCCGAGCCCCCGGCGAAGAACGCCGTCCAGATCCCGATCGCGGTCGAACGCTGCCGCGGGTCCGGGAACAGATCGGAGATGAGCGCCAGACTCGACGGGAGCAGGGTGGCGCCGCCGATCCCCATCAGCGCGCGGGCCGCGATCAGCACCGCGGCGCCGGGCGCGAACGCCGCGATCGCCGAGGCGGCACCGAACACGGTGGCGCCCGCGAGCAGGACGGTGCGGCGGCCGATCCGGTCGCCCAGGTTGCCCATGGTGATCAGCAGCCCGGCGATGAGGAATCCGTAGATGTCGAGAATCCACAACTGCTGGGCGGCGGTCGGATCGAGGTCGGTGGTGAGGGTGGGCAAGGCCAGGAACAATACCGACATATCCATGGACACCAGCAGCACCGGCAGCAGGAGTACGGCCAGACCGAACCAGGCACGCCGCCCGCCGCTCGTATCCGGTGCGGCCGGCGCCGCCTCCACGTTCGTCATCCACGTTCCTTCCGAGTCGTCGGTTCACCCAGTCGTAACACGGGTGACCGGGGCGACTGTTCCGGGCCACGACGGCACGCGGCGATGATCACCCCCACCCCGGCGCGCGCGGTGGGTGCCGGCCGTGTTTCGATCCGACGATGAGCGCCGATATCGCCATCTGCGGGCTCGGGCCGGCCGGGCGCGCGCTCGCCCACCGCTGTCTGGCCCGCGGAATGACCGTGCTCGTCGTGGACCCGAATCCGCGGCGCGCCTGGCGGGCGACCTATGCCGCCTGGTCCGACGAACTCCCCGCGTGGCTCGACAGCTCCGTCGTCGCGGCCACCGTCGCGCGACCGCGGGCGCATGGCCTGCGGGACCACAGCATCGCGCGCGCGTATTCGGTACTCGACACCGCCCTGCTGCAGCAGTCCCTCGATCTCACCGGCGCCACGGTGGTGCCGGGACGGGCGGTGGCACTCGACCGGCGCACGGTGACGCTCGACAGCGGCCGGATCCTGCACGCCGGCCGGGTGGTCGACGCACGTGGCCTGCGCCGCCGGCCGGGCAGGGCCGAGCAGACCGCCTACGGCCTGAAACTGGCCCGCGACGCCGCCTCCGAGCCCGCGCTGTTCATGGACTGGCGCCCGGACAACGGCGCCGCACCGGGCGCGCCGCCCTCGTTCCTCTACGCGATACCGCTCGGGGCCGGCACCGTGCTGTACGAGGAAACCTGCCTGGTCGGCGCGCCCGCCCTCACCCAGGGGGAACTCGCGCGCCGCCTGCACCACCGGCTGCGAGCCCGGCACATCCCGACCGCGGGCGACGAACCGGTCGAGCGGGTGCGCTTCCCGGTCACCGGCGGCCGGCCCGGAACCGGCCGCTTCGGGGCGGCGGGCGGGTATCTTCATCCCGCCACCGGCTACAGCGTCGCGGCCACGCTGTCGGCGGCCGAGTCGGTCGCCGCCGGCGACTCGGGCTGGACCGCCGCGGCGCGTACGGTCCACCGACTCCGGCGGGCCGGGCTACGGGCTTTACTCGCACTGCCACCGACCGAGATCCCGCGTTTCTTCGACGCCTTCTTCGACCTCGATATCGAACTGCAACGCGCCTATCTCTCCCGGCGCGACGACCCGGTCGGCATGCTCACCGCCATGTCCGGGCTGTTTTTCGGGCTTCCGGGGTCCGTGCGGGTCCGGCTGGCCTCGGCGACACTCGGGCTGCGGCCGGCCTCGCCCCGGGGGTCGGGTTCGGTCATCATGGAGTGATGCGGTCAATCTGGAAAGGCTCGATCGCGTTCGGGCTGGTGAACGTCCCCGTGAAGGTCTACACCGCCACAGAGGACCACGACATCAAATTCCATCAGGTCCACGCCGCGGACGGCGGCCGGATCAAATACGACCGCGTGTGCACGATATGCGGGAAATCCGTCGCATTCGCCGATATCGATAAACAGTACGAATCACCGGAAGGTGACAAGGTCGTCCTCACCGACGATGATTTCGCCAAACTCCCGGTGGCCGAGAAACACGAGATTCCGGTTCTGCAATTCGTACCGTCGGATCAGATCGATCCCATCCTGTACGACAAGACCTATTATCTGGAACCGGATTCGAACACCCCCAAGGCCTACGTTCTGCTCGCCGCCACGCTCGAACGCATCGACCGGACCGCACTCGTCCACTTCACCCTGCGCCAGAAGACCAGACTCGCGGCCATGCGGGTACGCGACGGCATGCTGGTGTTGCAGACCCTGCTGTGGCCCGACGAGGTGCGCTCGGTCTCCTTCGAATCACTGGAGGAAGCCGGCACACCGCGGCCCCAGGAGATCAAGATGGCCGAAACGCTGGTCGAGTCCATGTCCGACGATTTCGACCCCGACCAGTACACCGACGAATACCAGGTCGAACTGCAGCGCCTGCTCGACGAGGCCGTCGCCAGCGGCGACGGGAGGGCGCCCGAGCGCGCCGAGGCGGCCGCCGCGGAGTCCGATGCCGAGGTGGTGGATCTGGTGGCCGCGTTGCAGCGCAGCCTGGAGGCCAGCGGAGCGGGCGGGGGCACGGAATCCACGGCGCCGAAGAAAGCGCGTAAATCGCAGCCCAGAAAAGCGCAGCCGCGGAAGACCGCCGAGCCGAAGGCCCGGAAAACCACCCAGAAGCGAACCCGCAAGGGTGCGTGAACGGGTCATACCGCCTGGATGAACCAGTCGAGCCGGCCCTCCGGGCCCGCGCTGGTGTGGTGATAGTGGAACCCGAGCCGATGGGCCAGCGTCGTCGCCGCCCTATTGCCCGGATCTATCCGCAGTACCGCCTCGTCCGCCAGATCGTGCCGGGCCAGATAGCGGCACGCCAGCACGACAGTGCGGCCGGCGACACCCCGCCCCCGCCACGGCGCGTAGATGCCGTACCCGATATCGGCCTGGCGTTCGGCGAGGAACTCCTGTTCCACCGCCAGGTCCAGGGTCCCCGCCAGGGCATGGCTCGCCACATCCACCACGCCGAAGGTCTTGCACGGGCCGTCCTGCGCCCACTGGTCGGCGCAGTGTGCGAAATCGGCTACCACATTCGGGGTTCCGGGTCCCGGGGCGCGACGCACCGATTCCCGGTCCTGAGCAGCCAGATGCGCGGCGGCGTCGGCCACCTCGATCGGCCGTAGCCCGATCACCCCATCCGATATCAGCACGCGATCATGATCTGCACATCCCGGCGCGTTCGACAAGCCTCGGCTACGGCGCGCCGCGAACGAAAACCCAGGTAGCGCATATTGTGACGCCGAGCACACAGTGCGCGATAGCCGATTTCGCGGACACGCCCGGCGGATATCGCCGCGGTTGTCCGCCGGAGGGATACTCGGCCTATGACCACACACGAAGACGATCCGCACCGGCTCGTATCCGCTGCCGTCGTAGTGGGTGTGGACGGTACCCCCGCCGCGCATTCGGCCATCCGCTGGGGAGCGACGGTCGCGGCCCGGCGCGGCCGCCGCCTGATCCTCGCCTATGGAATGAATTCGACGCCGGCCAAGACCTGGCTGGTCGCCTATCAGCCCATGGTCGACGAGGCCGTGCAGACGCTGAAGACCCACGGCGAGCAGGTCCTGGCGACCGGCGCCCAGGTGGCGAGGGAGGCCGCACCGGGAGTGGAGGCCGACACCCTGCTCTCCGAGCAGAGCCCCGCGAAAATGCTGATCGGCCTGTCCGAAACGGCCCATATGGTCGTTCTCGGCTCGCGCCGCGGTGGCGCGGTCTCGCATCTGGGCTCGACCATCCTGGCGGTCGCCGCGCACGGCCGGGGCACGATCGTCGCGATCCGCGAGAACGGGGAGGAGATCACCAGCGGGCCGGTGGTGGTCGGTGTCGACGGCAGCCCGGTCAGTGACACGGCGGTCGCCGCCGCCTTCGCCGAAGCAGCCGAACGCGAAACCGACCTGGTGGCCGTGCACACCTGGAGCGATCTGACCTTCACCGAATTCGCGAGCACCGGTCTGATCGAGATTCCGGCCGAGGATCTGCAGACCGCCGAACAGGCGGTGCTGGCCGAACGGCTGGCGGGCTGGCAACAGCGCTACCCCGAGGTCACCGTGCAGCGCGAGGTCTACCCGTCCACCCCCGCGCAGCATCTGCGCGAATGGTCCGAACGCGCGCAACTGGTCGTGGTCGGCAGCCGGGGACGCGGCGGGTTCCGCGGATTGCTGCTCGGTTCGACCAGCCAGTCGCTCATCCAGCATTCCGCGTGCCCGGTCATGATCACCCGGCCGGCCTGACCGCCGACCCCCGGAGAGCGGAGCAGCGGTCAGCCGGCCAGCCCCGCCAGCAGTGCGCGCGTGCGGCGTGCCTCCGCCCCGCCGGCGAAGACCGAGGCGACGAATTCGGTGGCTCCCGCGTCGAAGATGTCGCGAATACGGGCCGCCACCTGCTCCTCGGATCCGATGATCGCCAGATCCGCGGGCCCGGCCGCTCCTTCGCGGTCCATCATCGCCCGATACGAGGGCAGGGTGCCGTAGGTCGCGAAGGTGGTGGCCGCCCGTTCCCGGGCGCCGTCGACATCATCGGTCACCAACACCGGAAGCGAGCACACGATGCGCGCGGGCGGCCGGCCCGCTTCGCTCGCGGCGGCGCCGATCGTCGGCGCGATATGGTCGCGAATGGTGGCCGGGCCGGTCATCCACAGCACGGTGCCGTCGGCGCGACGGCCGGCCAAGCGCAGCATCCGGGTACCGAGTGCGGCGAGCAGCACGGGAATCCGGCCCTCGTCGGGAATCCCGAGTTCCAGATTCCCGCTCAGCGTTTCGCCGTGGAAGGACACCGGCCGCCGTTCCAGCAGCGGGCCGAGTACCTCGAGGTACTCGCGCATATGACGAGCCGGTCGCTCGAACCCGTACCCGTACATGTTCTCGATGACCACCTGGTGCGACAGCCCGATACCGAGGGTGAGCCGATCCGGACCCACCGCCAGCGCCGTGGTCCGTGCCTGCTGAGCCAGCGCGCCGGGGTGGCGCGGGTACGTGGGCACCACCGCGGTACCGAGCTCGATACCGGGGACGTGACTTCCCGCGACCGCGAGCGCGGTGAGCGCGTCGACGCCGAAGATGTGCGAGAGCCAGGCCGAAGCGAACCGCTCCTCGGCGGCCGTGCGCAGATCGTCGGCGAGCAGGCGCAATGCGTCGGCTCCGGACCGTTCACCGAGCAGAATGCCGATACGCACGGTGTGCCTCCTCGTCGAGTGGTCTGATCGGGATCTCCGGGCGGACCCGCGGCTCCGCCGGATGTCGAGCCTACCTCCGCATCCGGCGGATACCCCGACGTCACGACGTCGCGCCGACGCGCCCGCGACATACTCGACCGGCGCCCCACGGCGGGGCATGCTGGGACCATGGACGAGTTTGCGAGCTGGCGGTCGAGCGGAGCGCGTTTCACCCATCGCGGACACCAGATCTTCTGGCGCGCCGGCGGTACCGGACCATCCGGAACCCTACTGTGCCTACACGGTTTTCCCACCGCGTCCTGGGACTGGCACGCGGTCTGGCCGGAGCTGTGCGAGCAGTTCGAGCGGGTCCTCGCCCCGGATCTGATCGGCTTCGGCTGGTCGGCCAAACCACAACACTACGATTACACGATCACCGACCAGGCCGACCTGGCCGAACAGTTGCTCCGGGAACAGGGCGTGCACAGCTTCCACATCCTGGCCCACGACTACGGCGATACGGTGGCCCAGGAAATGCTGGCCCGGGATGCCGAACGCCGCGCGGCCGGCGACCGATCCCTGACGATCGAATCGGTCTGCCTGCTCAACGGTGGCCTGTTCCCCGAGGCCCATCGGCCCCGGCCCATCCAGAACCTGCTCGCGAGCCCGCTGGGGCCGCTGGTCGGCCGATTCGGCAACGAGAAGACCTTCGCCCACAGCCTGGGCGCGGTGTTCGCCGCCGAGTCGCGGCCGAACGAGGAGCAGATGCACCAGTTCTGGATGCTGTGGTGCAGTAAGCACGGAAAGCGCAACGGACACAAACTCATGGGTTATATGGCCGAGCGGCGCGCCCACCGGCAGCGCTGGGTCGGCGCGCTGATCCGCCCGCAGGTCCCGGTCCGCCTGATCGACGGCCTGCGGGACCCGGTGTCGGGCGCGCGCATGGTGCGCCGGTACCGCCAGCTGGTCGCCGAGCCCGATGTGGTGGAACTGCCCGACGTCGGGCATTACCCACAGCTCGAGGCGCCGGCCGAGACCTTGCGCGCTTTCCGCGAGTTCCTCGCCTCCCGCGTGGGGTAACGCCCCGGCCAGGTACCCGGATCGATCCACGGGGACGGCCGTCCACACGTTCGGGAGCGGATGTCCGATTCCGGGTCCGCCCCGTTCGTCCTGGTCGGGCACAGTGGTCGAGGAGATCGGGCGCCTGACGGTCGCCGGAGCAGACCCCGTCGGACCCGACACTCACCCGGTGACGATCCGCGCCAAAGCGGCGTCGGAGGCGGCCAGCGCGGTGCGGTCGTAGGTGGAGGTGGTCGCCAGCAGTTCCTCCGCGCCCGTTCGGTCGGTGAGCTGCTCGATCCGGCGGCGCACCGTGTGCGGTGTGCCGGCGATCGACCGCCGGACCGCTGCCTCGACGCGGCGGCGCGTCTGCGCGGTCCACGACGCGGTATCGGCGACCGGCTCCAACGGCGGGAATACGCCGGTGGACCGGGATCGCGCCATTGCCACGGCTTCGGGCAGCACGAGTGCGCGGGCCCGCTCGTCGGTTTCGGCGACGGTGACCTCGAGCGCGAGTGTCACCAGCGGGCGCTGGGCACGCGGGCTCGGCCGGAACTCCCGGCGGTAACGGGCCAGCGCCGCCTCGAGATCCGGGCTGTCCAGCAGCGGCCCCCCGAGCACCGCGGGCAGTCCCAGTCGCGCGGCCACCGCCAGTCCCTGTCCGGTGGCCAGGATGAACATGGGAATCGTCCGGTCACTCACCGGATGCGCGGTGACCGGGCCGGTCCCGTCGAGGAAGTCGCGCAATTCGGCCAGATCGGCCGCGAACCGGTCCGGGGCGGCCTCGTCCTGACGCATGGCCCGGCGCACCGGCGCCGTGAACGCCGGCGAGCGGCCCAACCCGAGATCGATCCGCCCCGGGAACAGCGCCTCCAGCATGAGGAACTGCTCCGCCACCACCAGTGGCTGATGGTGTGGCAGCATCACGCCGCCGGACCCGATCCGGATCGTCGATGTCCGGGAGCCCAGCGCCGCCAGCAGGACCGGCGGCGAGCCGGAGGCGATCCCGGGTACCGCGTGGTGCTCGGCCACCCAGAAACGCCGATATCCCGATTTCTCGGCCGCGACAGCTCGTTCGACGGTATGGGTCAACGCGGCCGATTCGGGTTCCCCGGCCCGGGTCCGCGACCGATCCAGCAACGACAGTTCCACATCTGTGGAACACCGGGCGCGGTGCCGGTTCTTCCGGTTCCCCGTCACGGACTCCGCTGCCGGGTTCCGGTGGGCCGGACCCCTATGGCTACGATTGTCCGGATAGTTTGCCCATTGTTCGGAGGACTGCATGGCGCGCAAGGTGATCGTCGAGCTGGTCGACGACTACGACGGAACTTCCCTCGCCGAGGAAACTGTCACGCTCGCTCTGGACGGGGTCACCTACGAGATCGACCTCTCCGCGGACAATGCCGAAAAGTTACGCGAGACAATCGGTTTCTGGGCAGAGCACGCGCGCCGGGCCGGCGGCCGCGCAAAAGGCAAACAGCGGCCGCAGGCCACCGGCAACAATGCACGGACCCAGACGATCCGGGAATGGGCCCGCAAGAACGGACTGGAAGTGTCCAGCCGGGGCCGGATCTCGGCGGAGATCGCCGAGGCATATCAGAAAGCTCACCCGTAGTACCTCGCGAGTTCGGGCGAATTGCGCCCACCGCGATACCACCGCGGCTTCGCCGGGAATCGGCGTCGACTTCCCGCTGAGTTCGGGACGGCGGTCCACCGAGCGCCGTCCCCGGTCGATCGACCGGCACGGCGGGTTCGGGCCGACCGGACTACAGCGCGGGGGAACGGCGACACCACCTCCCCCGTCACCGGACCCGCCGCGTCGCGTGACGCCTCTATCGATCCGATAATCCGACAGTGATCCATCCCGGCCGCGCCGGGGCACCGGCAACCGGGCTCGCGGTGGTCGACGTGCCGGGCGCCACGCCGGCGGCAGCATGAGGCCGGCCCGGGAACTGCGGAGGGACCCACCACTCGGGTCGCGCCTCGGCGAGGCACATCGGGCGCCTTCAACGGCTGGATCAGGACTACGCGGGCCCCTGGTCCCCGGCGCCCGGCCGAGCCGAGTCCGGCGCGGGCCACCGCCCGGTCGCCCCGGGCCCGGCCGTCATGGTCGTGCGGCCGTCGGCCGGGCCGGGACTCGGTCCGGGGAGCGGCGCGCGCACACGCCCGGCACCTACTTCCGAACCGGCCGGAGAACCTCCGTACCTGCGCGGACCCGGAGCACGAGCGCTACGCCGGCGACTCACGCCGACACTCCCCGCAGTGATACCCCGGAGGGTCCCGGCGCGAAACAGATCACAGAAAGGTAACGAACTCGGCTCCACCGACGACGGACCAGTCGGTATGCCGAGACCGTGGCGGGGGCCGCGCGCTGTTCGGCACCGGTCGGGAACCGCGTGACCGGCACCGGCCGGTCACCTCGACCCTGTGCTCACCCGGACGAAAGGCCCTGCTCCGCGATGCGAACCCGATTGTCCCCGGCGCCGGTGGACGCCCTGAACCGCCGCGCCCTCTGGCTGGCCACCGCCGTGTTCGCGGTCGTCGCTCAAGCCCTCTTCCTGATCGGCGCCGGCACCGCGCCCGCCCGGGCCGCCTTCGACCCCGCCGGGACGGACTTCTGGGTCGACTCGAGTATGGGCCCGATCAAGTCGCGCGTGTTCCGCGCCGCCGACGGCAATACCTCACGGGTGGTCTACGCACTGGACGGGATGCGCGCCCGCGAAGATCTCAGCGGCTGGGAGATCGATACCGATATCGCCCGGGAATTCACCAAATGGAATATCAACGTGGTGATGCCGGTCGGCGGCCGGTCCAGTTTCTATACCGACTGGAATGCGCCGAGTTCCTTCCTCGGGGTGACTCCCGGATCGGGTTCGGCGGCCGGATCGACCTCCGGATCGTCGTCGGGGTCCGGCGGCCTGCAGGTCCTGTCGGGTGGCCCCGGCAAGTCCTACACCTATAAATGGGAAACCTTCCTGACTCGTGAACTGCCCGCCGCACTGCGGGACCGGCTCGGCTTCGCCACCCGGCGCAACGGCGTCTTCGGCCTGTCGATGGGTGGCAGCGCCGCCCTGACCCTGGCCGCCGACCATCCCGACCAGTTCAGTTTCGCCGGGTCCTACTCGGGCTACCTGAACATCTCCGCGCCCGGGATGCGCGAGGCGATCCGGGTCGCCATGATCGACGCCGGCGGCTACAACGTCGACTCGATGGCCGCGCCCTGGGATCCGAAATGGTTGCGGATCGACCCGTTCGTGGCCGCGCCCCGACTCGTCGCGAACAACACCCGGCTCTGGGTCTCCGCGGCGAGCGGCCTGCCCACCGCGACCGACAGCCCGAGCATCAATACGGTGAACGGAATGGGCCTCGAGGCGCTGGCGCTGGTGAACACGCGCGCCTTCCAAATCAGGATGGCGACCCTGGGCGCACAGAACGTGCACTACGACTTCCCCGCCTACGGCATCCACGCGTGGAACAACTGGGCCGATCAAGCCCTGCGTATGCTCCCCGACCTTTCCGCGAATATCGGTTGACGGCGATGCGGGCCCGTGAAATCCCCCGGTCCGGTGCGCGATTCACACCGCACCCGATCCGGCTGTCCCCGCTCTCGAACCCTGCGAATTCCGCAGGAATCGGTAAAGTGAACCGTCGTGAGTTCTGACGATACGGGGGTTTCCGAAATCCGGGAATCCCCTTCCGGGCCGGGACTGCCGGTGGGGTATCGGTACCGCGCCCGCGACCACTACGTGGTCGGCCGGGAGAAGATCCGCGAATTCGCCCGCGCGGTACAGGATCATCATCCGGTCCACTGGTCCGAGGACGCGGGCGCGGACTACGGCTACGGCGGTCTCATCGCACCGCTGACATTCTTCTCGGTGCCGGGGTTCCTCGCGCAGTCGGAGATGTTCGCCTCTGTCATGACCGGCTACGACCTGAGCCAGATCATGCAGACCGATCAGGTGATCCGCTACTACCGGCCGATCCGCCACACCGATGCGTTGTTCTTCGAAGTGCGCCTGGAATCGTTCCGCCGGGCCTTCGGCGGCGATCTGATGGGATTCCGGACACTGGTCACCGACCGGCACGACGAACCGGTGCTCGTCTCGCACACCAGCATCGTGGGCCGGACCGGCGTCGAGTCCGACCTCGCCGAAATCGGCGCCGGGGTACTGATGCACGGATTCCGGCCGGGCGGCGCGGAGAATCGCCGACCGGCGCCACCGGTGACCGGGGCGCTGTGGGAGGAGCTGACCGGCGACGCGGTACCGTCTCCTCCGGTGAGCCGCTACACGCGCGCGTTCGAAACCGTCTCCGTCGGTACCGAAATCCCGCCCCGGACGGTACGTCTCACCGCGGGTGACCTGGTGAACTATGCCGGCGTGTCCGGCGATCCGAATCCGATCCACTGGAGCGGTGAGGTCGCCGGGCTGGCGGAACTGGACTCCCCGGTCGCACACGGCATGTTGACCATCGGTATCGGCGCCGGATTCGTCACCTCGTGGCTCGGCGATCCGGGCGCGGTGCGGGAATACGCGGTGCGTCTGACCAGCCCGGTGCATGTCACGGGAGAAGGGGCCGATGTCGAGTACTCCGGCCGGGTGAAGGCGGTGGACCCGGTGCGGCGCACGGCGACCGTCGCTCTCACCGCCCGGCACGGCGGCCGCCGGATCTTCGGACGCGCGACCGCGGTGGTCCAGCTCCGCTGAGCGGAGTCCGGCGGGCGGGTGTCGGACATTCCGGCGGACGCGGCGGCAGGACGAGTTGACCTCGAGTTAGGTTCAGGTTCGAGGATGGTGCCATGAGCACGAACGAAGCGCCCACCGTCGCGGACTCCGGGACCGACCACACCGCCGATATCGCCGCGATCGAACAGCTGATCAAGGATGTCGAAACCGGTTACAACACCAATGACGCCGAACTGATGGTCAGCGGTTTTCTCGCCAACGCCGCGGCCGGGAATGCCGTGGGCACGGTGATCACCGGCCGCGAGGCACTGCTCGAGGCCGCGCGTCTCGGACTGGCCGGGTTCCTGAAGGACGAGTACGTCACCTACGAGCTCACCGATATCGTCTTCCTCCGCCCCGATATCGCGCTCGCGCACAAGGCCGCCCGCGCGCGCACCGCCGATGGCGTTCTGCTCGATCGGGATCCGGCGATGGTCGCGCTCTACGTCCTGGTCGCCGAACACGGACGCTGGTGGGTGGCCGCCCGGCACAACACACCGGTGCCCGCGGCAGGTTGACGAACAGTCCGGCGTGTTTCCCGGCGGGGCCGCTCAGTCGGCGACCGGTGTCCCCGTAACGGTTTCCGGGAGGCGCGGTTCCGGTGCCGTAGCGGGTGCTTCCGGCCCGGGACCGAGCGCCCGGGGAGGCGCGCTCAACGCCGCGGCCGCACCGATACCCGCCCCGATCCCGGCGCCGATCCCGGCGAGCGGCGCGGCCATGAGGGCGAACCCGTAGGCGGCGCCCAGCGGCGCCGCGGCGAGTCCGATCGGCGCGAACGGCGCGCCGATCGCCAGCCCCATGGCACCACCCACACCCGCGCCGACGAGCGCGAACGGGCTCGCGACCGCGGCCCCGGCCGCCGCGCCGATCGCCGCGGCGCCTATGGTCTGCCCGGCCACCCGGTCGGATCGGGTGCGTTCCATTCCGACCGAATCGAGGAAGGTCGCGAGGTTCGCTTCGGCCGCCGCGGAGCCGTCGTTGATCTGGATGGCCTGTTCCCGGGGCAGCCACTCCGGGGAACCCACCTGGACATCGCCGAAACGCAGCGCGCCGGGTGGCGGCGCGATCGGAGGCACGGGCGCCACGGGTACCGGAGCGTGCAGTGCTTCCACCGGCGCCAGGTAGGCGTTCGACGGCGCCGGCCGCGCCCACTGCAGGGAGGACAGGATGTCGTCGGGAATGCGGACGCCCCGGTACGGGCGTACATTCGGCGCTTCGGCGCCGGGCCACTGCGCGGAACCGTCCACCCGCTCCGGGACTCCGGCACCGGCGGCGGGCTCGGCCGGACCCACCTCGTCCGCGACCGGGGCGAGGTGTCCGCTCGAATCGACCGGACGGTTGCGCTCCGGTCCGGCGGCGGCGTTGCCGGCTCCCACCAGCGTGAGCACGACGGGAACGGCGCCCGCCACCACCATGGACCCCACCCGGGTACGACGCGGGCTGACTGCTCTGTGCTTGCCGGTGCCCATCGATCACCTTTCACCTGAAAGAGATGCTGTCATTTCACATTCGGATCCGTGCATCGATTCGGATGGGTCCGAGCCGCCCTTCGAGGGAGCCCGATTCCCGGCGGCCGCGGGGCGAGCCCCGGCCCGAAGACACGGCCCGGGCGCCGATCACCACGACCACAGGCTCGACACCGCCGCCGCCGAACGCCGGTGCGCGGCGGCCGGGCCGGCGGCGGCGAACGCCGCATTTCCTCACGAACAACGCAGCAATCCAGCACTTTTCGGGCCGAGCGTACCCACCGGCACCTCGTCGACCGCTCGGCTACCGATCGGTATCCGCACCGCGACCGTCATGTTACTGTCCAGTAAGTCACAGCAATGGCGCAGACCATAACAGGGCGCGGTTGTGATCCAGCACTCGAAGAAGGGTTCCGGGGCGGACAGCATGGAGAGTTATCGATGTTCGGACAACGACGGCGTTTCCGGCCTGGGGTGCGCGGGTGGACCGGTCGCATCACCGCGGCGGCGGTAGCCGTGACCTGTCTCACCGCGGTCGCCGCGGTGGCGACCGATCGGCCGGAGGCCGCGGCCGCGCCCGAGACGTTCTACACCCCGCCCGAGCAGATCCCGGCCGAGCCGGGCACGGTCGTCCGGACCCAGCCGATGTCGCTGCTGGCCACCCTCCCCTCGGAGCAGGGGTGGCCGGGCAAGGCCGAACACATCATGTACACCACCCGCCTACAGGACGGGTCACCGGTCGCGGTCACCGGAACCTATATCGACGCCGCGGGTCCGTGGCTGGGCGCGGGACCGCGCCCGACCGTGGTCATCGGACCCGGCACCTCGGGCCAGGGCGACAGGTGCGCCATGTCGAAGGCGTTCTCCACGGGGATCACCGTCACCACCGATCCGTCGCCGTCGCTGTCGGCGAATCAGGAGCTGCCGTCGTCGGCGGTGTGGAGCCGCCTCGGCGCGCGCGTCCTGGTGACCGACTACATCGGCTTGGGCACCCCCGGAATCCACACCTACGCGAACCGGATCGAGGAGGCGCACGCCGTCCTCGACGGCGCCCGGGCGGCCAACAACCTGGCGGGAACCGGACCCGAGACCCCGCTGGTGTTCTGGGGCTATTCCCAGGGCGGCGGCGCGGTCGCGGCGGCCGCGGAGATGCGGCCGGACTACGCCCCGGAACTGAACCTCAAAGGCACCTGGGCCGGCGGCCCGGTGGCCGACCTCGCCGCGATCCTCGAACGGATCGACGGCGCCCTCATCGGCGGCGCGATCGGCTTCGCCATCAACGGACTGCTCGCCCGCTATCCCGATCTGGAGAAGGCGGTCGGCCGGGTGACCAACCAGAGCGGACGGGACACGCTGGCGGCGCTGAGCGACGCCTGCATCGGCGATGTCATCACCCACTACCCGTTCCTGAAGACCAGTTCGCTGACCAACGACGGCCGCCCGCTCAGCGCCCACCTGCAGGCCATACCGGAAGCCGCCCCGGCGCTGGCCGACCTGCGGGTGGGCACCCTCACCCCGGCCTCGCCGGTACTGGTCACCAGCGGCCGCCACGACGACACCGTCCCCTACGACCAGGCCCGGCAACTCGCCGACGACTGGTGCGCCAAGGGCGCGACGGTCACCTTCCGGACCAACGAGCTGCCGCCACTGCTACCCGGAACCACCATCCCGAACCATTTCGGCCCGGAGATGATCGACGGGTTCGGACCCGACAACGCGATCACCTACCTCCTGGATCGCCTGGCCGGCATACCGATCTCCGGCTGCACCGTGACCTGACACACCCGCCGCCACACGAGATCGGCGGCGGATCGCCGAGCGACGGGCCGGCCCGGGGTGAGTCCGGGCCGGCTCACCGCTCTCGCGTGAACGCATACGGCTCCGCGGCGGGCGCGGCACCTACGCGGAGGGAGCCCCGAGATCGGTGAACGAGCCGCCGCGCCCGGCCCCGGCGGTGAATCGCCCGACGCCCGTGGCCGCTTCGGCCAGGGAGATGACCCCGTGCTCCCATTCGTTGGCGAGCGCCTCCTGTTCGCCCATACCCTCCTGCTGCAGCAGCGAGAGGCGGTCGTGCCGCTGACAGGTCCGGGGGAACCGCGCGATCTCGGCGGCGAGCGCTTCGGCGGCCGCCCGCTCCTCCCCCACCGGGACCACCCGATCGGCCAGACCCATCGCGTGCGCCTCGGCGGCGGCCACGGGCCGACCGGTGAGCACCATATCCATGGCACGGCCGGTACCGATCAGCCGCGGCAACCGCACCGTACCGCCGTCGATGAGCGGAACACCCCACCGCCGGCAGAAGACACCGAATACCGCGTCCTCGGCGGCCACCCGCAGATCACACCAGATCGCCAGTTCCAGCCCACCGGCCACCGCGTGACCGGCGACCGCGGCGATCACCGGTTTGCTCAGCTGCATACGGGTCGGCCCCATCGGCCCGCGGCCCTTCGCCGACAGCGGGTTGGCCCGGTCGGTCCCGACCGCTTTGAGATCCGCACCGGCACAGAAGGTTCCGCCCTCGCCCCAGAGCACCGCCACCGCCGCCGAGTCGTCTTTCTCGAAGGCGGTGAACGCGTCGTGCAGGGCGGTCCCGGTGGGACCGTCGACGGCGTTGCGGGCCTGCGGCCGGGACAGGACCACGGTGAACACCGGCCCGTCGCGTTCGATTCTCACCGGTGCGCCGGTCATAGCTGTCCCTTCGTTCGCGGTCACCGCTCGAGCCTAAAACCTCCGGCGTGTTCCCGGGCCGATCCACACCGATCGGTCCCCCCTGTTTCCCCGTCGCCCAGGTGTATTCGATCCGGCGGTCGACCACACCCGGCTCGGTACCCCGGATCTTGCCGGGAGGCGGCCGGATCTTCCGATACGCGACGACCCACCACAGGCGCCGGTCATCGCCCGGCGGCGCCGGATCCCGGGGAACGGTCCGGGCCACCGATGGTCTCGGTGCCGAGCAGACCGAAGGCCTCCAGTGCCAGATACAGTTCGGCCGACTGGCGAGGATCGGTGGTATCGCGACCGGTGAGATCGCGGATCTTGCGCAACCGATACCGCACCGTATTGCGATGGCAGTGCAAGCTTTCGGCGACGGCCGCGGCCGATCCGCCACATCTGTACCAGCTTTCGAGCGCGGCAATCAGATCCGTCCGTTCGGCGACCGGTTGGTCGAGCAGCGGACCGAGGATCTGCGCGGCGGCCCGCCGCCCGGCCTCGGGCACGGCGACGAGCAGGTGGGCGACCGGTTCGTCACCGAAACGCACCGTGGCGGCCGTACCGGGCCGCACCGACCGGGACGCCGAACGCGCCTCGGCCAGCGCCGAGGTGATGAGATGCGGTGTCGTGAAGGCGGCGCTGAGACCCACCCGGTCGGTCACGCACGCCGCGATCGTGGCCCGGGCGCGGTCGAGCGCTTCCGGGGAGGCCGCCGACAGCAACCCGATATACGCATCGATCTGGGCATCCCAGGCCGACCGGACTCCGATATCGCGCAGCGCCGCGGTCAGTCTCCCCGGCAGCGGCGCGGTGGGTTCGGTATCGATGGCGACCACCGAGAACACCCCTCGTTCCGGGAAGCCGAGGGTACGCAGCACATCGAGAACGCGGGCGGGGTTGCCGGAATGGTCGTCGAACAGGGTACGGATCAGGCGGCTCTGGATCTGCGCGTCGGCATGCGCCAGCAGCACCTCGGTCTCCCGGTAGGACTCGACGGCCGCGTCGGAGTACAGATCGACCAGCTCCCAGAGGCGGGTCGCCAGCTCGTGCAGCCGGGCGTCCCCCGGACCGGCCGACCAGTTGGTCAGTTCCTCCCAGATGAGCCGGCCGCCCAGTCGATAGGCGTGCAGCAGGCTCGCGACCGGAATTCCCTGCTCGGCTTTGAGGCGTCCCGCGTCGCGGGCCGGCCGGAGCCGCAACGGGGCGGTTCCGGCCAGCGCCCCGATCACCGCGGTCAGGTTCTCCAGGCAGGTGCGGTACAGCTGATCCGCGGTCAGCAGCCCCGACTCCCCGTAGGAGGGATCGGCCGCCGTGATCCGGCCGACCAGGACATCGGTCAGCGCCTCGACGGAATCGGCGAGCGCGGCGGCCAGGGGCGCCGCCGGCGGCGCGGGCGTGCTCATACCGGAACAGTCTAATCACCCAGCCGTGACCCGCACCACGCCCATTTTGTGCCCGTGCACAAAAACGAGCGGCGATGACGCAACGCCCACACATATGCTTCGGGCACCGGCACAGCCACACTGTTCTCTACTCGGATCACCGGATCTCAGCTACGGAGTGTGCCCACGTGCAGCCAGAACAGGCCGTCGCCGCCGACACGGTCATCGATGCCGCCCTCACCGAACTCGCCGAGGGCGAACGGAAATGGTCCCGCCTACCGTTGGCCGGGCGGCGCGCCCTCCTCGACCGGATGCGCACGCTCACCGGCCGGCATGCCCGCGAATGGGTAGCGGCCGCGGTGCGGATCAAAGGTCTCGATCCCGCCTCCCCACTCGTCGGGGAGGAATGGCTGTCCGGGCCCTATGTCTTCGCCACGAGCCTCACCGCGGTGTCCCGGACCCTCGAGTCGCTGGAACGCGGCGTGAGCCCCCTCGCGGACGCGACCTTCGGCAGCGTCGGTGACCGGGTGACCGTGCGCGCGCTGCCCGCCGGTCTCTACGACGAACTACTGCTCAGCGGTTTCCGCGCGGAGGTGTGGTTGCAGCGGGGCGTCGACGCGGAGACCGCCCGGGCCGGCGCGGGCCTCGCCCAGCGCGATCCCGCCCGCACCCACGGCATCGGCGCGGTCCTGGGCGCGGGGAACATCACCTCGATCGCACCACTGGACACGATCTACGAACTGATCGCGCACAACCGCGTGGTGGCGCTGAAGCTGAACCCGGTCACCGATCCGCTGTTGCCGGTGCTCGAGAAGATCTTCGCGCCGCTGATCGAGCTCGGCGTCGTGCGGGTACTCACCGGTGGCCCCGAGGTCGGCGGACGACTGGTGAGCCATGAGCGGATCGCACACGTCCATATGACCGGCAGCGCCGCCACGCACGACGCCATTGTCTGGGGTACCGGCGCGGCGGCGGCGGAACGGAAGCGGGCCGGCACCCCGCTCCTGGACAAACCCATCACCAGCGAGCTGGGCGGCGTGTCCCCGACGATCGTGCTGCCCGGCGAATGGAGCACCGCCGACCTGGAATTCCAGGCCGAGCACATCGCGACCCAGCGGCTGCACAACGGTGGCTACAACTGCGTGGCCGCGCAAGCGGTGCTCGTCTCCGCGGACTGGCCGCAGAAGGACGCCTTCCTGGCCGCCCTCACCGCGGCCGTCGATCGGGCGCCGCATCGCCACGCCTACTATCCGGGCAGCGACGACCGGGTCGCCGGGGCCCGGGCCGGTTACCCGGACGCTCGCCGGCTCGGCCGCCACGGCGAGCGACTACTGGTCACCGGACTGGACCCGCACTCGGACGAGGCGCTGTTCACCTCGGAATACTTCGCGCCCGTTCTCGGCGTCGTCGAATTGCCCGGCAGCGGGACCGCGTTCGCCCGCGCCGCGGTGGATACGGCCAATGAGAAGTTCACCGGCACGCTCGGCGTGAACATCGTCGCGCACCCGGATACCGTCGAGGCGCTCGGCACGGAGTTCGACACGTTGATCGAGCGGCTGCGCTATGGCACCGTCGCCGTGAACGCGTGGACGGCGGTCGGTTATCTGACCCCCACCGCGAGCTGGGGCGCGTATCCAGGCCATACGCTCGACGATGTGCAGAGCGGTATCGGCGTGGTCCACAACGCCTGGCTGATCGAGGGCATCGAGCGCACCGTCGTGCGGGGTCCGTTCCGGCCCGCGCCGCGGTCGGTGCTGCACGGCGAATGGTCGCTCACCCCCAAACCACCGTGGTTCGTCTCCAACCGGACCGCCGCCCGAACCGGGCGGCTGCTCACCGACTTCGCCGCAGATCCGCGCTGGTCACGCCTGCCCGCGATCTTCGCCTCCGCGCTGCGCGGGTGACCACCCCCGAGCGCACGCGACGCGGCGCGGCCGGGTCCCGGACCGAGCGCGCTCGCGGAGTCGGCGGGTGCGTCGCACAGTGGAGTGCCCTGCCGGGGTAACCGGTCGGCCTCGGCCTCACCGCGAGGGTCCCCCGGCCCGGCAGATACTCTCAGGCCAAGCGGCCCAGCCACCCGGCGGCGTCGAGCCGGAACGCCACCGGCGTCGCCACGGCACGTAGATCGTCCTCCATCGCGCGAATACGGTCTTCCCCGCATTCACGTGCCCAGTTCTCGCGCAGTTGCCGGAAGATCTCGGCCGAGCGGGTCAGCGCATCGAAGCCGCGCGCGGTGAGCCGGACGAGGCGGCGCCGGGTATCGGCGGGATCGTCGGCCCGTTCGGCGTATCCGAGAGCGACCAGGCGATCCACCGTTTTGCCGGCGGCCTGCTTCGAAACACCCAGCCGACGGCCGATATCGCTGGCCGAGGCCCCCTCGGCACCGATCGCCTGCATGGCGAAACCGTGGGCGGGCCGCATGTCCGGATGCCCCTGCCGCGCCAGTTCGGCGTGCAGTTCGTCGATCAGCGTCCGGAATCCGGCGAACAGCAGCAGCGGCAGCTCGTACCCCGCGCGCGGCGGGCCGTCCCTTTCCGAACCGGTCGCCGCCCCCTTGGCAGAATCGTCAACCTGGTTTACCATCATCCGGTAATCGTCAACCATGTTGTCCATCTTAGGAGAGACGTGTTCCCCGCCCACACCCTGCAGACCGCACCGCCCGCCGCCCGCCCGGCGATGCGGACCGTACAGAGCACCACAGGAACGGTCCCCGACGCCGTCCGCCGCCTGGCCGGATCACCCGAGCTACTCAACGGATTCCTCGCGATGAGCGCCGCTTTCGAAGGATGCACGCTGGATCCACTGGCACGGGAGGTCGTCATCATGACCGTCGCCGTCCGCAACGACTGCCATGTGTGCATCGCGATGCACACCGGAAAACTTCGCAAACTCGGCGCGTCCCCGGAGATCGTCTCCGCCCTGCGCGCGGCCGGATCACTTCCCGACGCGCGTCTCGAGGCGATCCGGGTCTTCACCCTCGAACTCCTCGCGACCGCGGGCGGCGTGGACGACGCGTCCGTCACCGCCTTCACGGCGCACGGGTACACCGAGCGCAATGCGCTGGAAGTCGTTTTCGGTATCGGCACCTACACGATGTCGACACTGGCCAACCGCCTCGTCCGCGCCGCGTGACCACCGCCCCCGGCGGTGCAGGACACCGCCGGGGGCACCCACCGACCCGTCGGCAGACCGGTCACCCGGCTTTCGGAGCGGGGACCGGAGTGAGCGCTCGCCGAGCCAGCTCGAGCCACCTGCGCTGCTCCGTTTCCGGGATCGCATCGGCGGGCGCGGCGGCCATCAGCAGGATGACGTCATCGGTGGTGATATCGGGGTAGAGCGAACCCTCCCGATGCGCCGCCGCGACCAGCCGATCCACCGCGATACGACCCCGGTCCCGGATCTCCCCCAGGGCGTCCTCGGCCAACGCGGCCACCGCGAACCGGAACAGCCTTTCCTGTTTCATCTCGAGCACCACCCTCCGCAACAGCGCGAGCAACTCGTCGACGGCCGATCCGGCGCCGGTCTCGACCCGGAGCGACGCCGCGTCCAAGGATCGGCCGATCGTCTCGGCGAGATCGGCCACGGCCGCGTCGATCAGGTCTTTCTTCGCCGGGAAGTGCCGGTAGAGCGTGCCTACCGCGATGCCCGCCGCGGCGGCGATCTCGTCCATACCGATCCCGGGGCCGCGCTCGACGACCAGCGTCCGCGCCGCCGCGATGATCGCCTCCCGATTGCGCAGCGCGTCCGCGCGCCTACCTCCACCGGCCATCCGCACCAGCTCCCTCGCCTTGCCGACAACATGAACTACTGGTTCACTTTAATGTGAACGACTCGTTCATCTTAGATGGGAGCCCGACCATGTGGACCGAAGCCGATATCCCCGACCTGAGCGGCCGGATCGCCGTCGTCACCGGAGCCAACACCGGACTCGGATTCGAAACCGCCCGCGCACTGGCCGAGCACGGCGCCGACGTCGTTCTGGCCTGCCGCGATACCGATCGCGCGGCCGCAGCCGCCGAGCGGATCGCGGCGGGCGCCACGCGGGCCCGGATCGATTGCGTACCAATCGATCTGGCGTCACTCGGGTCGATCCGCACGGCAGCGGAGCTGATCCGCGACCGGTACAAACGCCTCGACCTGCTGATCAACAATGCGGGCGTGACCGGATTGACCGGGGCGACCGCGGACGGCTTCGAAATACAGTTCGGTATCAACCACCTCGGCCATTTCGCGCTCACCGGACTACTGCTGGACCGCCTCGTCGCGGCGCCGGCCGCGCGCGTGGTGACCGTCAGCAGTATCGGCCACCGGGTCGGCCGGATCGATCCGGCCCCCCCCCGCGCCCCCCACCGCAACGAAGAGGGGGGGGGGGGGGAAAAAAGTTAAAAAGTTGGTGTTGAATAAGGTGTTGGGGGGGTAAAAAA